>JANOUH010000472.1:0-11793 GCA_031416795.1 Cytophagales bacterium
GCTTGATTGACGAAAAGACTTCGATCTCTCATGGCTATGGCATTCACGTTGGGTTTGGTGGTCATGGTATGTCAGGCATTGAAGTAGGCCCTGAAGGAAAAATATATTGGCAGATTGGTGATATCGGATATAGTGGAACAAGTCCCGATGGAAAAAAATGGGAACATCCCAACAGCGGTGTCATTGTACGATCAAATGCTGATGGCAGCGACTTTGAAGTGTTTGCCTATGGAAACCGAAACACGCACGAGTTTGCCTTTGATGAATATGGTAACCTGATCAGTGAAGATAACGATGGTGACCATCCCGGTGAGAGCGAGCGCATTGTTTATATTGTTGATGGATCAGACACAGGCTGGAGAACCAACTGGCAGTTTGGAAAATACCGAGACCCGGATAACAACACCTATAAAGTGTGGATGGATGAAAAAATGTATGTGCCACGCTTTGATGGACAAGCTGCTTATTTTCTTCCTCCTATTAAAAATTTTGTTAACGGACCAACCGGTTTTCTTTATAACCCGGGCACTGCGTTTAGTCCTGAATGGAAGAATACTTTTTTTGTAGGAGAGTTTGTTGGCAATCCATCGCGTTCTGGTATCTATTCATTCAAGTTGATTCCGAAAGGAGCCACGTTTGAATTAGGTGAAACGAAAATGATTTTAAGAGGAGTGCTTGCCACTGGTATTGACTTTGGACCAGACGGTGCCATGTATCTCGCAGATTGGATTGATGGTTGGGACACGAAAGATTATGGCCGTGTTTGGAAATTAGATGTTGCCGGTGCAATGAGTGAAGAGCGTAAACAAGTACAGACTTTATTGGCTGATGATTTTAAGAAGTATGACGAAGGCAAGTTGAGCGATTTGTTGAAACATGCTGACATGCGCATAAGACAGAAATCACAATTGGAATTAGCAACTCGCGGTGAAAAAGGTTTGAACGTATTTAAACAAAATATTTCACAAACAGAAAATCAATTGGCGAGAGTAAATTCAATTTGGGGTATAAGTCAGTTTGCACGTAAGGATTTGAAACATGCTCAGATATTAGTACCCTTATTAAAAGACAGCGATCCAGAAATTCGCGCACAAGCAGCGAAATGGATTGGTGATGTTCGTTACAAAGTTGCCGGTGATGCATTGTTGCCTTTACTGAAAGATGATAATAGCCGTGCCCGATTCTTTGCCGCAGAGGCATTAGGAAGAATTGCTTATGAGCCCGCAATCAATCCTATCATTGAATTACTTAGATCTAATAACGATGAAGATATTTATATCCGTCATGCGGGAAGCCTTGCGTTGGCGCGAATTGGAAAAGCAGAACCTATCGTAGCACTTTCAAAAGATCCATCGCGTGCGGTGAGAATTGCCGCGGTGGTTGCATTGAGAAGATTGAAGAATTCGGGGATTGCAGAATTTCTTAAAGACTCAGATGAATATATAGTAACCGAAGCGGCACGTGCCATCAATGATGATCTTTCTATTGAAGCAGCCTTGCCAGCGTTGGGAGATGTGCTAAATAATTATCGCTTCAGTAATGAAGCATTAATCAGACGCGCGATCAATGCAAACCTCAGAGTGGGTAGCGATAAAGCGATGCAGAATCTGATCGACTATGCAAAGCATGAGGGAAGTCCGGTGACGATGAGAGCTGAGGCGATTGCTGCCTTGAGCACGTGGGCGAAGCCTTCTGTATTGGATCGTGTGGATGGACGCTTCCGCGGAGTTGTAACCAGAGATCCCATGATTGTAAAGACTCAAGCTGCTGATATTCTTATTCAACTAAGTTCAAACAAAGATGCCTTGATCCGATTGAGTTCAGTGAAAGCGATTGGAAAGCTTACTATTGACAAAGCTTCAACTCAGTTATTTACTTTATTGAAAAGCGATCCCAAACCTGAAGTAAGAGCCGAAAGTTTAAAGTCATTGGCAAGTCTTAACGACAAGCAAATAGGTGAGGCAATTACAAAAGCGCTTTCAGATAAAGAGAAAAGTGTTCGCATTGTTGGATTGGATTTGCTGCCGAAGATGAACATATCAAAGGAATTGATGGTGACTTTACTTACTGATGTGATTAACACGAAGACGGTGGAAGAAAAGCAAGCCGCCATTACTACACTTGGAAGTTTGCCGCTGACGAATTCGCAAGTAGTTTTTGAACAGTTGCTTAGTAAGATGAAAGATGGAAAACTCGCTCCGGAAATTTATCTTGAATTGGCGGATGCTATTGACAGCACAAAGTCAACGCAACTTATTTCGCAATTCAAGGAGATCAGCAAAGTGCAATCACCTGATTCAGTCAAAGCAAGTTATGCGGGAAGTTTGTTGGGTGGCGATTCCAATCGCGGTTCCAGGATTTTTTATGGTAACCAGACCGCCCAGTGCATACGCTGTCATGCTTATGGTGATTATGGAGGAAGTGCCGGCCCCCGACTTAATGGTGTTGCATCACGATTAACCCGTGAGCAGATTCTGGAATCGTTAATCGATCCAAGTGCACGAATAGCACCAGGATTTGGAACGGTATCGCTTGAGCTTACCAGCGGCAAAAAGGTTAATGGAATTCTCCAGCAGGAAAAACCAAATGGTCTGTTGGTTAAAATCGGAGATAAACCAGATACACTTATCACCATAGAAAGCATTGCGAAAAGAACGAATGGTATGTCCAGTATGCCACCGATGCGATACCTGCTTTCGAAAAAGGAAATCAGAGATCTTGTAAGTTTTCTTGCTACGATGAAGGAGAACGATTAGGAAGGCTGTTTAAAGATTCTTCTTATTCAAAGCGTCAGCTAAAAGTGCTTGACACTTTTTTATGGCGAAGTGATGTAAGTGCATTCTTGCCGTGTTGGTGTTCTTCTCGCGCAGGAGTTAGCGGGGGATAAACTTCATCAGTTCGGAGAGTTCCTTATCGGAGATATTTTCCCTTTCTGATTTGTCGTAAATGGAGATCAGGTAAACGGAGTCATCGGCAACGACAACATGAGTGATGATTCTTGCACCCCCGCTTTTTCCTTTTCCTTTGGACGCGATGGAAAGCGGATTTTAAAACAACCCCTGCCAAGGGATGTACCCTGTTCAGGGTTTTCTTTAAATTCTTGCACTAGTTGGAGAAGTTCTTTTTTCAGGGAAGCATATTTTTTGATGAGCCTTTTGGCTTGCTTCTCAAATACGGCAATGGATTTTACACTATAGTTCATTCAGAAAATCTTCGGCCTTGCGGGCCTTCTTTTTTCCAGCCCTGATGAGTTTCATTTCTTCCACAGCTTCGCGCATTTCTTCCATCAGCAGGGCTTTGGTATCGGTAAGCTGCTTTGTCTTTACGTAGGAAATACTTTTCAATACCTCCAGAAGAGAAGATGCTTTGTTGTCGGGTATGTCTAATAATATTTTCATGGTCTTTATCCTTTAGTTGATTTAATAAACACCTCTGAATGATAACCAGGCACAAAGGTAAGGTAACCGACCAAAAGAAAGAAGTATAAACCGCAAGAAGTACGACACTACTTTTAGTTATGTGAAGCAAAACGATTAGTCCACTCCATTTTTTTGTTTAGTAAAAACCGCAGACAGGGTAATATCACCTGATCTGGAATATTGTTGCCATACAGTTAGTGATTAACCTATTTTTAAAGATTAAAATCTATGATTGTCATGAAGAATATGAATCGATGGATTATTGTTGTTCTGCTTTTTAGTGGAACACTGGTTAATGCACAAACAAAAGACCCAATTATTGAGAGCATAGTAAAAGAGGCAACCGAAAATTCGCAATTAGAAAAATTAGCGCATGAGTTACTTGATCAAATCGGGCCGCGATTAGTTGGCTCTCCAAAAATGAATCAGGCGCATGAATGGGCAATAACTAAGTATACTGATTGGGGTATTCCAGTAAGAAATGAAAAATGGGGAGAGTGGCGTGGATGGGAGCGAGGCATCACTCATATTGATATGGTGGCTCCGTGGGTGAAAACATTAGAAGGAACTCAATTGGCATGGAGCCCAAACACGGGCGGAAAAACAGTTACAGGTGAAGTAATCATCGTTCCTGATTTAGCTGACTCAATAGCATTTCAAAAATGGTTGCCAACAGTGAAGGGAAAGTATGTGATGATCTCGATGAATCAACCAACCGGTAGACCAGATTACAATTGGGAAGAGTTTGGCACTAAAGAATCTTTTGAAAAAATGAAGACAGCACGCACCGCTCAAACAGATGCCTGGACGGAGCGAATTAAGAAGACCGGATATACCTCACGCACACTTCCAGTTGCCTTAGAGAAAGCAGGAGCAGTAGGTGTAGTGATGTCAAACTGGTCGAGAGGTTTTGGTGTAAATAAAATTTTTGGTTCTAACACGAAGAAGGTTCCTACCATTGATGTTGCGCTCGAAGATTATGGATTGTTGTATCGTTTAACAGAATCAGGTAACAAACCTAAGATCAGTGTTCGGGCCGATTCAAAAGAAAATGGAATTGTACCAACCTATAATACCATTGCTGAAATTAAAGGAAGTGAAAAGCCAAATGAGTATGTAATGTTATCAGCTCACTTCGACTCATGGGATGGTGGCACGGGTGCAACGGATAATGGCACGGGCACGATGGTAATGATGGAGGCCATGCGTATTCTCAAAAAAGTATATCCAAACCCTAAGCGTACCATTTTGGTTGGCCATTGGGGAAGTGAAGAGCAGGGGCTGAATGGATCAAGGGCATTTGTGGAAGATCATCCGGAAATTATTGAAAATCTTCAAGCGTTATTTAATCAAGACAACGGCACAGGACGTGTGATAAATATTACCGGTCAGGGATTTTTACATTCGTATGATTACATCACACGCTGGTTAGCGAAAGTGCCTGAAGATATTAAGAAAGGTATTGAGACGAAATTCCCAGGCACACCCGGTGGAGGTGGTTCTGACTTCGCTTCGTTCGTTGCTGTTGGCGCTCCGGGATTTTCATTGAGTTCATTGAACTGGTCGTATGGAACCTACACCTGGCACACCAATCGTGATACGTATGATAAGATTGTGTTTGATGATGTGCGCAACAACGCGATGCTCGCTGCCATTCTAGTTTATATGGCGTGTGAAGATCCTCAAAAAACTCAACGCGATAAGAGTGTGTTGCCGGCAAATCAAAACGGTGAGCCTGGCAAATGGCCTGAGCAAAGAAAAGCTACCCGCAAAGGCGGATTGGATTAGACTTTAAGAATTTCAATTCAAATTGGGTAAACGTCAGATGAAAGTGTTTAGCGTTTTTTTTTCGCAGCTTTGAATTGTTTCATTCTCCTTCATGTGGGAATTGAGAAAAGCTGTCTTGTTTATTGTTCATCGTTTTGATCTGGAATTAATTCTCTAGTATTCTGGAATTATTTTTGAACCTAATCATCAGACGCAACACAGCCGTGTAAGAACCTTCTTTTAGAGCTATCCATTATTCTGGAAGGGCAAAATAATTCCGATAGTGTGGAATTAGTGTATAAAAAAATCCCCATTCGATCTCATACACTTAGTCCTCGGTTAGGGTATATTCCTTTGCGCGCAAATAATAAATTTATTTATTAGTCGAATTTATCTGTGATCTGACAGATTTCTAAGTTCAAGTAATAAGTGCAACACAAAAGGTTGAAAGAAAGGAGGATAGTGGCATGCTAATTAATAGGACGATAAGAGATTTATAAATCTTATCTTGAAACCTCCAAAACTTAGTGATCTGAAACCCAGATCATTTCCACGCCTATGAAATCAAACGAGGTCAAGATTCCCTCAACTAATGGTGATGGTAAAAAATCAAAAAAAAACACCAACGGACTTCCGAAAACAGGTGCAGTTGCGCCTGACGCGTCCTTCAATTCGGGTGAATTGTTACGGGTGCTCACAGAAGTAAAAAATGGAAACTTTACTGTTAGAATGCCGATTGACGAAGTCGGCTTAAGCGGAAAGATCAATGATACGCTCAACCAGATGATCACCAACCTGCACGAGACTACGATCAAAAACCAAGACCAGGACTGGCTGAAATCGAACCTGGCTAAGTTCGCGGTTATGCTGCAAGGCCAGAAAGATCTTACTGCAGTTACAAAGCGGATTCTTTCGGAGTTAGCTCATGTGGTTTCTGCACATTATGGTGCCTTTTATATTTTGAAAACGGATGAGTCCACTCAGGCCGTTACATTAAAGCGGTATTCGGCTTATGCGTATCAAGATGATATGAGCGTTCCGAAAGAATTCTCCATCGGAGAAGGTTTAGTGGGTCAGTGTGCTTTGGAAAAAAAGAGGATTTTAATAACGAATATTCCTAAAGGATATGTCAAAATAAATTCGGCATTGGGAAAGGCAAAGCCGGCTAACCTTGTTATTCTGCCGGTGCTTTTTGAGAACAAGGTGAGAGCAGTAATTGAACTTGCCTCCCTGTATTTATTTAATGAACAACAACTTGCCTTCCTGGGGCAGTTAACAGAAAGTATCGGTATCGTATTAAATACGATTGAGGCTTTTACCCGCACGGAAGAGTTACTGAAACAGGCACAATCACAAGCGGGCGAGCTGCAAGATAAAGCCTTGCTGCTGGTGAAAAAGAATGAAGAAGTGGGGGCCAAGAATAAAGAGCTGGCCTTTCAAAACGATGAAAAGGAAAAACGGGCAGCCGAGTTAAGCGTGGCCAATAAAGAACTGGCCTTTCAAAATGATGAAAAGGAAAAACGGGCAGCCGAGTTAAGCGTGGCCAATAAAGAGCTGGCCTTTCAAAATGATGAAAAGGAAAAACGGGCAGCCGAGTTAAGCGTGGCCAATAAAGAACTGGCCTTTCAAAATGAAGAAAAAGAAAAACGCGCAGCAGAGTTAGGTATTGCCAATAAAGAACTTAACCAATCAGAAGAACTCCTTCAGAATAGTTTAAAGGAAGTATCCGACTACAAAGATGCATTGGATGAAACAACTATAATAGCACTTACTGACCAAAAAGGGATTATCAGAAAGGTAAACAGTAATTTTTGTAAAATATCGAAATACAAAGAGGAAGAGCTAATCGGTCAAGACCATCGCATTATTAATTCCGGGTATCATCCAAAGGAGTTTATACGTGACTTATGGGAAACAATTGCCAAAGGAAAAATTTGGAAGGGTGAATTAAAAAACAAAGCTAAAGACGGAACTTTTTATTGGGTGGAGACTACCATCGTCCCTTTTTTGAATGAAAAAGGTAAACCGTATCAATATCTGGCCATTAGAGTAGATACAACCAAACGCAAAGAATCCGAAGAGCAACTGAAAACTGTAAACAAAGACCTTGCTTTTCAAAATGAAGAAAAAGAAAAACGCGCAGCGGAGTTAGTAATCGCTAATAAAGAACTCGCTTTTCAAAACGATGAGAAAGAAAGACGAGCTATGGAGCTTAGCGTTGCCTATAAAGTAGTAGAGGAATCCAGAACATCGCTGGAAAAGAAAGCCGAACAGCTTGCCATCACCTCCAAATACAAGTCAGAATTTCTGGCCAATATGTCGCATGAGTTAAGATCGCCTTTAAACAGTTTGCTCATTCTTGCCCAGCAACTTCATGAAAATTCGGATGGTAACCTTACGGACAAGCAGGTGCGTTATGCCAAAACCATTCAGTCGTGTGGCGAAGATTTGATTCAGTTGATTAATGATATTCTCGACTTATCCAAAATCGAGTCGGGCATAATTTCGGCAAACATCTCTACGGTGCGAATCGCTGAGATTATAGACTTCATAGACACAACCTATAAGCCTATTGCCGAATCCAGGAACCTTAAATTCACTATTGAAACAGATAATGACCTGCCCGCATCGATGACTACCGATATGCAGCGGGTGAATCAGATATTGAAGAACCTGCTTTCCAATGCCTTCAAGTTTACGGAAAAAGGTGAAGTAACATTAAAAATTTCGGAAGCACATGGTAACTGGAAGCCTGGCCAACCTAAGCTTGATTATGCCAGGAGAGTAATCTCCTTTTCTGTTAACGATACCGGCATCGGCATCCCACACGAAAAACAACTCATCATCTTTGAGGCGTTCCAGCAAGCCGAAGGCTCTACAAGCCGCAAATACGGAGGCACTGGTCTGGGGTTATCAATCAGTCGTGGTCTGGTTGAATTATTGGGTGGTACCATCGAATTGAAAAGTGAACTCGGCCGGGGAAGTTCGTTTACACTCTTCTTACCGTTAGAAACCATTCCGAATGTGGCCCCTCGTGAGGTGCCCCTTGTTGCCAGGGTTACTAAACCAGAGTTTCCGAAAAATGAGGTGCCCACGAATTATCTAACCGGAGTCTCCCGAACTCCAGTTGATGAACCAGGAGCAGAGTATACAGAAATCGTTAGTGAGTCCGTTAATGAGGCTGGTGATGACCGCAGTTACATTGTGGCAAATGATATGGTTATCCTGGTGGCCGAGCATGACTTACGCTTCGCAAAAATCATGATCGAAAAAGCACATGAAAATGGATTGAAGGCTATCGTGGCCACCAGCTATGAAGATGTATTTAATTTTATTCATAAGTTTTCGCCCATTGCCATCACGGTAGATGTTAACATGCCTAGCACTAACGGATGGAAAGTGATGCAAATGCTGCGCAGCGATCTGCAATATCATCACATTCCCATTCATGTGATATCGGGTGAAGAGAGCCGTGTGCTGGCACTGAAGAGCGGGGCCAGAAGCTTCTTGCTCAAGCCATTGGAAAACGGTTTGCTCAACCAGCTTTTCAGTGATATGATTTCGTACCACCAAAAAGAAACCAGGAGCATTTTGATTGTAGAAGATAACGAAATCGATGCTTCGCAGATTGCAAAAATGCTTCAGGATGACAAAATCATAATCACGATTGCAAATACCTGCATGGCTGCTCTTGAATGCATTGCTAAAGAAGATTACGATTGCATCATCCTGGATTTTATGCTACCCGATGTATCGGGCAACGACCTTATCCATGAAATAAGCAGGGCAAAGAAAATATTTACACCCGTGATTGTCTATTCCGTAAAAGACTTCACCAGTATTGAGCTAAACAATGTGAATTTTAATACAAACTCCAACATCATGAAAGGAGTGAATTCCATTGAATACCTGCTGGCCGAGACGGTATCGCAATTACATATTAATCACAAAAACCTGGCTCCTGATAAACGTAAAATCATTGAGAGCATTCGCAACCAGAAAGATATTCTTAATGGTAAGACCATCCTGATAGTGGATGATGATGTGCGCAATCTCTTTGCCATGACTACCATATTCGAACGTTTCAATATGCAGGTGGCTGCTGCAGAAAGCGGGCAAGAGTCCATTAATATACTTAAGGAGAATCCAAAAATTGAAATGATCTTAATGGACATCATGATGCCAGGCATGGATGGTTATGAGACCATAAAGAAAATCAGGCTTGAAGATAAGAACAGTATGCTCCCGATTATTGCAGTAACGGCTAAAGCGATGAAGCAAGACCGCGAGAAGTGCATCACAGCGGGGGCCTCAGATTACATTACCAAACCGGTGAAAACTGACCAGTTGCTTTCGTTGATGCGTTTATGGTTTTGCAAACAATAATATGAAACATATTGAACCCAAGATTTTATTAGTGGATGACCGTAAGGATAATTTACTTTCGCTGGAAGTTATTCTGGAGCCAGGTGGGTTCCAGTTTGTAAAAGCTACTTCCGGCAGGGAGGCCTTAAAAATTCTGTTGAGTGAATTTGACTTCGCTCTTATCCTGATGGATGTAAACATGCCCAACCTAAACGGATTCGAAACAGCCACACTGATTTATGAACGAGATAAGCTAAAACATATTCCCATTATTTTCATCACGGCCAATGATTACGGAGATGAAAATATGTTCAAGGGTTACCAGGTGGGTGCTATTGATTTCATTCTAAAACCCATTAAGCCTGATGTGTTGCGCGCCAAAGTGAGCTTATTGATTGACCTGTATAATAAGAACCGGCAGTTGTTTGAGCAGGAGCGACAACTCATTGAGGCAAACCGAAACCTGCAAATCGAGATCAACGAGCGTAAACTGGCCGATGAAAAGTTGCAACAGGTTAATCGCAAGTTGTTGGAAAATCTGAGTCAGCTTGAAAAGGCCAACGATGATCTGGACCGGTTTGCCTTTATGGCCTCGCATGATTTGCAGGAGCCCCTGAGGAAAATTCGAATATTCAGCGACATACTCAACACCAGATACAAAGATGTGCTTCAGGATGACACCAAAGTAGTATCACACATCAATAAGGCTGCGGAACGAATGCAAACACTCATTTCCAGTATTCTTGCTCTTTCCAAAGCCTCGACAGAAAAACCGATATTTGAAAAATGTAATTTGAATGTGTTGTTGGAAGAACTTGTGTTCAATATGGAAGATGAATTGATCGAAAATAAAATAACCATTACCATCAACCCTATTCCTGATTTGTTTGTAACCCCGGGATTGATGCGCCAGTTATTTCAGAATCTGATAAACAATGCCATTAAGTATCGAAGAAAGGATGTTAACGCACTAATTAAAATTAGTGTGGAACCCAATGATAAAGGCGATCACCATCCGAAACCTAAAAACTGTCTTATCACGGTCGAGGATAATGGCATTGGATTCGAACAAAAGTATGCGGAGGATATTTTTATTATGTTGAAAAAATTGCACAGCAAGTCTGAATATGAAGGAAGTGGTATAGGGTTGGCCCTTTGTCGGAAAATTGTGGAACTGCACAACGGCTCTGTTAGTGCCCGCGGTAATGAAAATGAGGGAGCCACGTTTTTTGTTTCATTGCCCTTATACATCGAAGAGCCGGCTATCGTGTTAAGCAATTAATCAAATGAACACCATCGATTTCTTTCTTTCCATCGTGCGTACACAAGGAACAACAATTAATATTTTTATACCAGCGACTAATGAAAAAAGAACCCCTGCACGTACTTCTTGCTGATGATGACGAAGCTGACCGCTTTCTTTTCAAAGAAGCTTTTGAAGATATGGAAATTGAAATCAACTTTCAAACGGTCAATGACGGTGTTCAACTTATGAACTACCTCGCTACAAAGGATACTCCTTTACCAGATTTCCTTTTTCTAGACCTCAACATGCCAAAAAAAAGTGGTCTGGAATGTTTGAAAGAGATAAGGAGCAATGCCCTGTATAAAGATGTGCCCATTGTCATTTACTCTACCTCAGTCGCTGACCGGGATGTAGAAGAAACATTTCACAATGGAGCCAACGTCTACATTCAGAAACCCAATGCTTTCAGCGGACTCATCGTTGTATTAAAAAAAGCGATCATGGCGGTTCATACCTATCGTGATTCCTCTTTCAATAAGGTTAATTTTCTGATTAAGATTTAATGACATCTGGGATAAACACATCCCTCCGTTATCACTCACTTTTATTTCAAGGCTGTACTTTTTGCCGCCTGGCATAACCTGGCAAGGCAGGCAACAGCCCAGATCCGGCAATCTTCTACTTTGTTAACTTCGAAAGCATAGCCCTGAAAGGGCGAGATATGATTACGCCCTCTCAGGGCTTTGATTTTGAGCAGCCGCTACCCAACGCAGGGCTGCATCCTTCGTTTGGTGAACCCCGCACTTTCAGGGTCTTTAAAGTAAGTTAACAAAGTAGAATTAACTCTTATCCGAAAATAATCTGGGATAAACCCATCCCTCCATTTTCACCCACTTTTATTTCAAGGTTGGTACTTTTTGCCGCCTGGCATAACCTGGCAAGGCAGGCAACAGCCCAGATCCGGCAATCTTCTACTTTGTTAATTTCGAAAGCATA
>JANOUH010000473.1:0-10743 GCA_031416795.1 Cytophagales bacterium
CAATCTCACCGAGACCGTATGTGGCAGCAGATGAAGCATAGACTAACGGAATTTGATACCGGCAGCAACGTGTCCAGATGTCTTTGGTGTATTGGGTGTTTAGTTTGTTAAGTAAAGCCGTATCAAATTCAGCAGTGTCCGTGCGGGCACCGATGTGGAAAATGAATTCAATGGTTTCATAGGTTTGATCTAGCCAACCAAGAAATTGATCGCGATCAACTTTCTCTTTTATTTTCAACCCTGCCAGGTTTTTATTTTTTGCCTCGTTGTCAAATTTATCGACAGCGATGATGGCATTGAAATTATCCTGATTGAGCCTCTGGATTAAATAGCTACCTATAAAACCGGCTGCACCCGTTACAACGATCATAACCTATTTTTTGAGGCAATTTACATAAAACTAGATACTGTGACCTGACTTTCTACTATTGTATATTTGCCGCTAGTTCTTGTTTAATTATGGTTCACGTCAGCAGAAAAGAGCATTTTAATGCCGCGCACAAATTGTATAATCCGGCCTGGAGCAAGGAGAAGAATATTGAAGTATTCGGTCCGTGCGCCAATGAAAACTGGCACGGCCATAATTTTGATTTGATCGTAACGGTAAAGGGATTACCTGATCCCGATATTGGTTTTGTGATCGATTTAAAGAAATTAAGTACGCTCATCAGAGTGGAAGTAATCGATAAACTGGATCACAAGAACCTGAATCTTGATGTGGATTTTATGAAGGATAAGCTGGGCAGTTGCGAAAATCTGGTGATTGAGATCTGGAAAATTTTAGCACCTAAGATTTCTTCCATTAGCAAGTTTGGAACACTTCATTCAATCCGATTATTTGAAACTCCCCGGAACTATGTGGAGTACTTTGGCGAATTATCAACTAGCGTTTAGTGAAGTATTATATCATAGCCGGTGAACGATCAGGTGATTTGCACGGAGGTAATCTGGTGCGCTCACTTCGTAAGTATGATCAACATGCCGAACTGCAGGGATTTGGTGGTGATGAAATGGAGCAGGTGGGCGTGAAGCTGTCCGTTCATTATAAGGAGATGGCGTTTATGGGTTTCATTTCGTTAGCCACAAACCTGTTTAAGATTTTCAATTTCATTTCATTCTGTAAAAAAGATATTCTGGAGTTTAAGCCCGATGCGATTATCCTGATCGATTATGGTGGCTTTAATCTGAAGATCGCTCAATTCGCTAAGAAAATGGGTATTCCTGTTTTGTATTATATCCCACCAAAGGTCTGGGCGTGGTATCAGAGTCGTGCGTGGAAGTTGAAAGCCAGCGTTGACAGAATGTTTGTGATTCTTCCTTTTGAAAAGGAGTTTTATAAGAAGTATGACTTCCAGGTTGACTATGTTGGCAATCCTGTACTTGACGCGATCAAGTCATTTCATGTAAATGCAGATTTCATTTCTAAGCATGGAATTTCATCCGATCAAAAATTAGTAGCACTCTTGCCAGGGAGCCGTAAAATTGAATTGAAATTGATTGTGCCGCTGATGGCCGAAATCGCTGATGCAAACAAGGATGTGCAATTTGTTGTTGCTGCCGTCAGCAATCTTCCTGATGATTTATACCATGACTTAAAAGGTAAGCCAAACGTGAAGTTTGTTGAAGGGGAGACTTATGATTTATTGAGTCGTGCTGACGCGGCTATTGTTACTTCAGGCACGGCCACACTTGAGACAGCATTATTCAAAGTGCCGCAGGTGGTAGTTTATAAAACCAATGCCTTGGAATATTTCATTGCGAGTAGCCTGGTGCAAGTGAAGTTTATCTCGCTCGTAAATCTTATTGCAGGGCGAGAAGTAATCCGCGAAATGATTCAGACGAATGCAACAAAGGAGTTGGTACAGGCAGAGCTGCAGAAACTTTTATGTGATCAATCTTATCAGTATTCCATCAAGATGGAATATGAAAATCTATATAAGGTTTTGGATACAGGTTCTGCTTCTGAAAATACAGCAAGACTAATCATCGAGCATCTTACTCAGAAATAATCTAAGCTACCTTTAGCTTGCTATAATGTGATTTATTGAATTTTTCCTCCGCGTAAGCGCGTGTGATCACCAGTTTGTCGGTTGTCTTATCAGATGGCATCTCAAACATGGCATCGTTGATGATCGCTTCGCAGATCGAGCGAAGTCCTCGGGCACCAAGTTTAAAATCAGCAGCTTTCTCAACAATAAAATCCAATGCTCCTTCTTTGAATTCTATTTCAATATTCTCCATTTCGAAGAGCTTCTTGTATTGTTTAACCAAAGCATTTTTTGGCTCAGTCAGGATCTTACGAAGTGCACTGTGATCCAGAGGATTCAGGAAAGAAAGCACAGGCAATCGTCCAATAAGTTCAGGAATCAATCCAAAGCTCTTCAGATCCTGTGCTGATACAAACTGTAATAAATTGTCTTTGTCTACATCTGTTGGACTTAAACTATCTGGGTTCGTAGCAAATCCCAATGGACGAGTATTTAATCTCTTTCCGATTAATCTTGAGATCCCCTCAAAGGCTCCACCACAGATGAACAAAATATTTTCCGTGTTTACAGAAATCATTTTTTGATCAGGGTGTTTACGTCCGCCTTGTGGTGGCACGTTTACGGAAGTTCCTTCCAATAATTTCAAAAGGGCTTGCTGAACTCCTTCACCACTCACATCACGGGTGATGGAAGGGTTATCTGATTTACGAGCGATTTTATCAATCTCATCAATGTAAACAATTCCGCGTTCAGCGGCTTCAGTATTATAATCCGCAGCTTGCAATAAGCGGGTTAGAATGCTTTCAACATCTTCACCCACATAGCCGGCTTCTGTGAGCACGGTAGCATCGGCAATACAAAAAGGTACTTGTAAGATTTTTGCAAGGGTGCGAGCCAGATAGGTTTTACCCGTTCCTGTTTCGCCCACCATGATAATGTTTGATTTTTCGATGGTGATGTCGTTATCAACCTTGCGCTGCATGAGGCGCTTGTAATGATTGTAAACAGCCACGGCCATCACGCGCTTGGCTTCGTCCTGACCGATCACATATTCATCCAGAAACTTTTTAATCTCACGAGGTTTGATCAGTTTGAAGTTAGGAAGTGTGCCGGCTTCAACTTTGTTTTTCTTTTCTTCCAGTAAAATCTGGCTGGCTTGCGTCACGCATTTATCGCAAATGTGGGCGTGTATGCCTGAAATCATCAGATCCACATCTTTCTTGTTTCTTCCGCAAAACGAACAAATTACTTCAGCCATGTTTTTTTGTTTATTCATTAATCGAATTAGCCGGTTAACCAATTGATCTACAAAAATATAGAATTTAATTGGCTAATCGGCTAACTGAACTTGGTGGATATCAGTCCGAATTATTTTTTCCGTTCCAGCACTTCATCTATCAGGCCGTATTCTTTTGCTTCGCTGGCTCTCATCCAATAATCACGATCAGAGTCTTTTTCAATTCTCTCAAACGTTTGGCCGCAATGGTTGGCAAGAATGGTGTAAAGATCCTGACGCAATTCGATGGTCTGCTTTAATGAAATCTCCATGTCTTTGGAGGTTCCCTGCATTCCTGCTGATGGTTGGTGAATCATCACTCGGGCGTGCTTCAAACCTGATCTCTTTTTAGGAGTTCCGGCTGCCAAAAGAACAGCACCCATGGAAGCCGCAAGTCCTGTGCATATCGTTGCCACGTCAGGATTTACATACTGCATGGTATCATAAATGCCTAAACCAGCATGCACTGAACCGCCCGGGCTGTTGATGTACATGATGATATCCTTCTTAGGATCAGATGACTCCAGGAAAAGAAGTTGAGCAGTAATCACGTTTGCAACGTAATCATCAACAGCGGTTCCAAAAAAGATAATTCGATCCGCCATCAGGCGAGAGAACACGTCAATCACGGTGGCGCGCATCTGACGTTCTTCCACTACATTAGGCGTCATGGCCGACACGGTGTAAGGATTTTCATTTAAATGTTTTGCATAGCTGTCTAAAGCATTTCCGCTCATGCCCAAATGGTGCACGGCATAGTTCCTGAATTCGTTTGATTGTGACATAGTATCTAAAATAAGTTGATTTAATGACTCAAAATAAGAGTCGGATTGAACCGCCCCTTTATTGTTTACTCCTCAATGTTAGTAAGAAATATTCAATAAAAAAGCCTCATCAAATGTGAGGCTTTCCTATAACCAAATCCCTTATCGAAAGGTTCTGAAGTGATCAATGCTGATGGCTGGCCGCGATTTTTTTGAATTCCTCCAGGCTCACTTTCTTTTCCGTTAACGTGATGGAATCCTTAATCACTTTCAGGATTCTTTCATGGCGCAGTTGATTGTATATCTTCATAAAGTTTTCGCCCTTGCCATCCTGACCAGAAAGGTAATTGTTGGCGATATCATCCAATTTATCTCCTAACTGTGCAGCGATGGCTGGTCCACCAAATTGCTCCATGATGAGCAGCTTAGCTTTTTCACGCACTTCGTCCCCTTCCACTTTAATTTCTTTCTCCTCAGCAATTTTATTCTTGATCAGATCCCACTTCAATGAATCTTTGTATGCGTTGAATTCTTTTTCAAGAACATCTGCAGTCACCTGCCCGTTGCTGGTGCTGATCAACCAGTTTTTCAAAAACTTATCGGGCATGTTGATTTTGGTGTGATCAACATAATGATGCTGAATTTCATGATCCAGCAAGTGTTCGGTCTCGCGATTGTAGTTTTCGCCAATGGTAGACTTTATTTTTTCGATAAACTCTTCTTCGGTTTTTACTACTTCAGGGCCAAACACTTTATCAAACAATTCCTGGTTGATGGATGCCGGCTCAACTTTGGTGATGGTCGTTACGGTGAATGAATACGTTCCTTTTGCCTTCTCAGCTTCTTCTTCAGAAAAATTCAACGCTTGCGCGATTGCCGCTTTATCATCAAATGCTTTTTCGATATCAAACTCGATCACATCGTCTTTCTTCATACCAATAAATTTCTCCTGTTCTTGCTTGGCTACTTTATCAATAGCGATGAAAGATCCTTTTTTCTCCTCAGTTCCTGTGGAAATTTCTCCATATAAACTACAGCCGGCTTCGCTTATTTCAGGATTGCTTGAAGTACCGAAACGGGTTTTAAGATCTTCAAGGGTTTCATCAATTACCTTCCGATCAACTTCAATTTTATTTGAAGTAACTTTTACTTTGTTGGAAAGGTCAACCTGAAAATCTTCTACCAGGCCGATCTGAAATTCAAATTCAAAATCTTTTTGATTTTCCCAGTCAATGGCAAAACCTTTTTCCTGGTTAGGCATGGGGTCGCCTAATATTCTTAATTTCTGATCGCGTATGTAATCGGACACCGAATGAGATACAATATGATTCACCTCCTCCACCAGCACCGACTTGCCAAACATCTTTTTGATTACACCTGCAGGCACTTTCCCTTGACGGAATCCTTTAATATTGGCCTTTCGCGCGTAGTCTTTTAACTTAACATCCACTTTGGGTTGATAGTCAGATTCGCTCAATTGGATTTTGATCAATCCGTCTGTGGCGCTTTGTTTATCTAATGTAATATTCAAGGTATGCGTGTTTTTAAAGTCAATAATTAAGAACCTGCGGTAATCTTGTTTTAATTAATGAACCCTCCTGTCGATAAACTATTCTATCGAAAGGAGGGTTCAAGATAGGTGCGGATGAAGGGACTCGAACCCCCACGCCTCACGGCACCAGATCCTAAGTCTGGCGCGGCTGCCAATTACGCCACATCCGCATTATTTTTTTTTTGAGAGGTTAGGCTCCTCCTGCTGTTGCGGCAACATAATATTGCTACTTCTGCATTTCCCTTTTGAATTAAAAAACACGTTATTTTTCTAAAGGGAGTGCAAATTTAGAGATTATTCGTTATGATTAAAGTACTGTTCAAAAATTCCTAATAAATCCTCCTGGCACGTGGTAATTGATGTTGAAGAAGAGCGGAAAGAGATAATTAACCGATATCGTAGACTGCTGCGTAAGGCAAAGCCTATTCTCAAGGAAGGTGACGCCAAATTGATAAAACGGGCTTTTACTATTTCCATGGAAGCGCACAAGGAAATGCGCAGAAAATCGGGAGAGCCGTATATTTTTCATCCATTATCGGTGGCCGAAATCTGTGTGGAAGAAATCGGTTTGGGAACCACTTCCATCATCGCGGCCCTGCTCCATGATGTGGTGGAAGACACTGACATTCAACTCAAAGACCTGGAGCAAATCTTCGGAAAGAAGATTGCAAAAATCATCGATGGCTTAACCAAAATCAAGGGTGTTTTTGAATATGGAACTTCGGCCCAGGCCGAAAACTTCCGCAAGATGCTTTTCACCCTCTCGGAAGATGTTCGTGTGATCTTGATCAAGCTAGCCGACCGTCTCCATAACATGCGCACGCTGGAGAGCATGCCGCGCAACAAGCAACTCCGGGTTTCTTCCGAAACAATTTATTTATACGCCCCGCTGGCCCATCGTCTTGGCCTGAATGCCATTAAGACTGAATTGGAAGATTTGTACCTGCGATTCACTGATTATCCTGTCTATCGCGACATATCCAACAAAATAGACGAGTCGCGGGCATCGCGAAATAAGTTTATCAAACAATTCGTTCAGCCGATTAAGGATGAACTTGACAAACTGAAAGTCGAGTGCGAAATCAAAAGCCGGCCAAAATCAATTTTCTCCATCTATAATAAGATGCGTAAGCAGAACATACCTTTTGAGGAAGTGTATGATTTGTTTGCCGTGCGGATCATTATTGATACTCCTCTCGAGCAGGAAAAATCATATTGCTGGCAGGTGTATTCCATTGTAACCGATTATTACACACCTAATCCTGATCGATTGAGAGATTGGATCAGCACGCCAAAAGGAAATGGTTACGAATCATTGCACACTACCGTAATGGCAAAAAATGGTCAATGGGTAGAAGTGCAAATCCGAACCAGGCGCATGGATGAAATTGCCGAGAAAGGTTATGCTGCGCATTGGAAATATAAAGACAACACGTCCAATCATGAATCTAACCTGGAAAAATGGTTGGTGAAGGTTCGTGAACTTCTTGAAAAACAAGATTTAACAGCGCTAGAGTTTGTTGATGATTTCCGTGGCAATCTTTTTAATGAAGAGATTTTTGTTTTCACTCCTAAAGGTGAATTGAAAACATTGCCAACAGGAGCGACCGCACTTGATTTTGCATTTGATATTCACACGGATATTGGAGCAAAATGCATTGGTGCGAAAGTCAATCAGAAATTGGTGCCCATAAACCATACATTAAAAAATGGTGATCAGATTGAGATTTTAACTTCATCAAAGCAGAAGCCCAATGAAGATTGGTTGCGCTTTGTAATAAGCCCCAAAGCAAAATCAAAAATTAAGGAATTACTCAAAGAAGATAAGCGAAACGTAGCCGATGAGGGAAAAGAAATTTTACTACGCAAAACCAAGCAATTAAAGATTGACGTGAACAGTCGCATTTACGAGCAAATGCGCGATTACTTCAAAGTCAACTCGCAGTTTGAATTGCATTATCGCGTAGGCAAGGGATTGATCACCGTTAATGATTTCAAGAGATTTAAGGAATTCAAGCCATCATCACCACTAAAAAATAAAGCACACTCTGGAGTAACTGATGTAAAAACAATTGAGCAAGAGATTAACAAACTAAAGGGCCGATATGAGGACATCCTGCTGATTGGAGAGGACATGGATGTAGTAGAATACAAGCTAGCCAAATGCTGCACGCCTATTCCGGGTGATGAAGTATTTGGATTTGTTACCGTGAATGAAGGCATTAAAATACATCGCACCACTTGCCCGAATGCAACAGAACTCCTTGCTAATCATGGAAATCGCGTCATCAAAGCCAAGTGGACATCCCAGCATGAAGTTGCTTTCCTTACAGGTCTCAAAGTAATTGGAACCGACAGGGTTGGATTGATCAACGATGTTTCAAAAGTGATCTCCGAAGAATTGAAGGTGAACATGAGCTCGCTTTCCTTTAAAACTGATCAGGGTATATTCAGTGGTGAAATCATGCTTTACGTGAACGATACCCGTCATTTGGAGATGCTCATCGAGAAGCTCGAAAAGGTAGAAGGCGTGGTGAAAGTTTCGCGATTTGACTCTAGAAACAATAATGGCTAATCTGTCTATATTTGTCTGTAATTTTTATCCATGGCATTAAATCCAAAAGCGTTTGAAGAAGTAAAGAGGATTTTTACAGCCTTTTTGGAAAACAAAGAACTGAGAAAGACACCGGAGCGATATGCCATATTGGAGCAGATTTATTCGCTGGATGGTCACTTTGATGTAGAGTCTATTTACATCAACATGAAAAACATGAATTACAGGGTGAGTCGCGCTACGGTTTACAATACACTGGATTTGCTGGTGGAGTGCGACCTGGTTGGCAAGCATCAGTTTGGCAAAAACATAGCCCAGTACGAGAAATCATACGGATTTAAACAACACGATCATTTAATTTGCACCGACTGCAACAAAGTGATTGAGTTTTGTGATCCGCGCATTCAAACAATTCAAAACACCGTGGAGGAGTTGCTGCATTTTAATGTGATGCATCATTCCTTGATTTTATATGCTTCCTGTACAAAGAAAAATTGCGAAAACCGTAAGCCATGAAATGAGCATAAACCGGGTTATACCCAACGGGATGCTAATAAATAAGCGAATTCCATGCCTGCGTGCCGGAATGCAGGACTAGGGCATGCAGGCATGTGGCCAAACTTTAAAAAATTAATTTTAACACATGAATTTTGGACAAGAAATTAAAGGTAAGTCACTGATATTAAGAATATCCGGTGATCTGATTGGTGAAGATAATGGTACTCAATTGGTGAGTGCAGTCAATGAGGCAGTGAGCCATCAGGTTACAACTTGCATTATTGATATTTCAGAGTTGAGATATATTAATAGCAGTGGCATCGGAGTGTTGATCACGATTTTGACCAAGTTCCGCAACAAAGGAGGAGAAGTCTATTTGATGAATCCATCTGAAAGCGTGAAGAAGCTTCTGATAATCACAAAGTTGAATGCAATCTTCCAAACGATTAAGTCGGAAAACGAAGTATTACAGAAAAAATAAGTGGAGAGATAACCAAGCTTGCCGTACTTTGCGGTGCAGAAAAATTTCGGATCAATGAAAGTAGATGTATTATTAGGACTTCAGTGGGGAGACGAAGGTAAAGGTAAAATTGTGGATGTGTTGGCTCCCAAATATGATGTGGTGGCGCGCTTTCAGGGTGGACCAAATGCAGGTCATACATTAGAGTTTAATGGCATCAAACACGTGCTGCATCAGATACCTTCAGGAATTTTCAGAGAGAATACCCGAAATATTATCGGCAACGGAGTAGTACTCGATCCAATCGTTTTCAAAGCCGAGATCGAGAAGCTGAGCAAATACAATCTCAATGTCCGTGCTAACTTATTTATATCAAAAAAGGCTACGCTCATCGTTCCGACACATCGATTATTGGATCAGGCTTATGAAAAAGCAAAAGGTGTTGATAAGATCGGATCAACCTTAAAAGGAATTGGACCTTCATATCAAGATAAGATTGGACGCCAGGGATTAAGAGTGGGAGATGTCATGTTGGATAATTTCGGTGCCAAGTTTAAAAAGTTAGTCGATATCCATTTTGAGATATTAAAGGCACACGACATCGAATTCAATTGGTCTGAATTAGAAGCACAGTTTTTTGATTCCATCACCTTCTTAAAAGAATTCAATCTGATCGATAGCGAATACTTCATCAACGAAGAGTTAAAAAAAGGTTCTTCTATTCTGGCAGAAGGTGCTCAGGGTTCACTACTTGATATTGATTTTGGTAGCTATCCATTTGTAACGAGCTCAAATACAGTTACTGCTGGTGCTTGTACTGGTTTAGGCATTGCGCCAAGTCGTATAGGTGAAGTGTTTGGAATATTTAAAGCATACAGTACCCGTGTGGGTAGCGGCCCTTTCCCTACTGAGTTGTTGGATGAAGAAGGAGAAAAAATGCGCAAACAAGGAAATGAATTTGGATCAACCACAGGCCGTCCACGCAGATGTGGATGGATTGATTTGCCGTCATTAAAGTATTCCATCATGATTAATGGTGTTACACAACTCCTTATGATGAAGGCAGATGTGTTGGATGCATTTCCGACCATCAAAGTTTGCACTCATTATAAGCTGAATGATGGAACAATCACCGAGGCTCTGCCTTATGAATACATTACGCAAAAAATTTCTCCGGTTTATACAGAATTGAAGGGTTGGAATACATCCTTAGATGGAGTGACAAATGAAAGTATGCCTAAAGAGTTGAAAGACTATATCTTATATCTTGAAAAAGCCCTTGAAGTGCCAATAACGGTTGTTTCTATTGGCCCGGATCGATCCCAAACGATCATAAAATAATAGAGGATTTATAAAAAATAGTTGGGGAGCATTTGCATTCTGTAATTATTGCTCCTACATTTGCACTCCCAAAACGATAAGGGCCTCGGAACAATGGTTCAGGGGAATCAAAAAGGTTTTAACCACTAATGTATTTTAATAAGAGCTTTAGGGCTTGATTAAAATTACAAACGTTCTTTGAATGAATGGAGATTGATAGCGGACCCGGATATACTCGATGGAGGGTATATTCGAGTTGATTTCTTTAAGGTTCAATGCAGTGATGTATTGAAGGACAAAAAAAGTTAATGAGGACCAAGGATTAAATGAC
>JANOUH010000474.1:0-21681 GCA_031416795.1 Cytophagales bacterium
GTATAAATTCTCCTACCGTCAGTTGAATTTTGTTTTTGCCGAACTCCTCTGGATTACCAATACCATAAATACATGACACAGATGCAACCACAATGACATCGCGCCTTCCGGTGAGCAATGATGATGTTGCACTAAGCCTTAGCTTTTCAATTTCCTGATTGATGGAAAGATCCTTTTCTATATAAAGATTAGAAGAAGGGATAAAGGCTTCTGGCTGATAATAATCGTAGTAGGAGATAAAGTATTCCACCGCATTTTCCGGGAAGAAACGTTTAAACTCGCCATACAATTGGGCAGCCAACGTTTTATTATGACTCAGAATAAGTGTAGGTCTATTCAACCTGGCAATAACATTAGCCACCGTGAAGGTTTTTCCCGATCCTGTTACACCAAGAAGAGTTTGATGAGATTCACCTCCATTAAGACCACTCACCAGTTGTTCAATGGCCTTAGGTTGATCTCCGGTAGGTTCAAAATCGCTGACCAGTTTGAAATCCATGAATGCAAAATATATCAGTTAACAATATATCTGTTAACTGATTATAGGATAATAAGTTCCAGATTAATTATTCCAGATAGCCCAGGCTTTCTCTGCCTGCACGTGCAACATTTCAAGTCCGTTTTTGAAATGAGATCCCCGCATTTCGGCCTTTTGAAGAAAGACTGTGCGGGCTGGATTATAAATCAAATCATAAACGTAATGCTCCGGTGCCAGCTGGTCGTAATTGATAGGGGGAAAGCTATTGGTATCAGGTGACATTCCTAGTGGTGTAGTATTAATGATCAATTGTACGCCAGCAATGATTTTGCCGTCTTTCTCCAGATCTTCGTAGGTATAATCTGCTTTGGCTTTATCGCGTGATACCGACTGGAAAGGAATAGATAGTTTCTTCAATGCTTGCTGCACTGCTTTGGCCGATCCACCTGTTCCCAGAATCAGTGCTTTGGATTTCTTTGTTCTAGGAAACCATTTTTCTAATGTTTCAAAGAAGGCATCACTATCGGTGTTAAATCCTTTTAGTTTACCGTCTTTTATTTTGATCACATTAACGGCTCCGATTTTTTTTGCTTCAGGGTCAATTTCACTTAGAAACTTAACCACCTGTTCTTTATAGGGAATCGTTACGTTAAGTCCTTCTAACTCGGGGGTTTCTTCCAGCAGTTTTTTGAGATCATCAATGGTTGGAAGAGAATAAAGATCATAGTGATAATCTCTCAGTCCTTCGCGGAAAAACTTTTCATCAAAATAGGATTTTGAAAATGAGTGACTAACAGTTGCCCCGATGAGGCCATATTTTTTTTCCATTGCTTTACGATTTTGACTTAAGGTAGGTAGCGGTTTTTTCTATTGCAACTACGAGAAAAATACCAATTGCTGCGAATAGAATTGCATTAAATAATAAAGGGTCTTGTCCGGTTTTTTCAAGATAATCCCAAGGCCAGATGCTTTTGTCAAAGGCAGGAACCCGAACTCCTTCATGGTTTAGTCTGAATAGGATTACTTCTTTCCATGGCCAAACTTTATTGAGCGATCCGATCATAAACCCGGCAAGCAAGGCAAGTGTGGGAAATCGATAATGATCCAAAATCCAAATAAGTAAACGGGAGAACCCTAACAATCCAAAGAAGCAGCCTAAAACAAAAACTATAATTACAGGGATATTCAATTCAATGAGTGCAGTAATCATATATTCATATTTGCCGATCAGTAACAACATGAAGGCTCCTGAAATTCCGGGTAAGATCATGGCACAGATCGCAAAAGCTCCGCAAAAAAATATGAAGGGTAAGTTGATTGGTGTTTCTGTTGGAGACAATACGGTTATCAAATAAGCACCTATCACGCCAATAACAAATGATACAACGGTCCCCATATTCCATTTCTGGATATCTCGCAGAATCAGTGGTGATGATATCAGGATCAGGCCAAAAAAGAAAGACCAGATTTGAATAGGATGGTGCTCAAGTAAATAGGTCATTAAGCGGGCTAATGACACTAAACTGGTCACAATGCCACCTAAAACACATATCAGAAAAGGGCCATTTATTTTTTTCCAGAAATCGGCAATCTTCAAACGAAGTAATAACTGGAGCGCCTCTTTGTCAATTGACTTAATGGAATGGAGCAGCTCTTCATAAATACCTGTAATGAAAGCCACGGTTCCACCCGATACTCCCGGAATAACATCGGCTGTGCCCATGCACAACCCCTTCGTGTAGAGAAGAAGATAATCTTTGGTAGTTCTCAAATTCTTAATCTGCCTGAAAGGGTGGTGTGCTATTATCTTTTTTACGCTCTAATCCAAGAAAATGCAGGAAGGTGTCGCCTCGTAAGCCAAGACGAATAGTTTCTAATGGAATAACTTCATTAGGGGCTATGTTACCTAAATTCACATTGGCGCCCAATAATTTGATAAACCAAACCTGCTGTGCTTTTTGGGGAGCTTCCCAGATTATTTTTTCGAACGGTATTTTTGTCAAAATTTCTTGAACTAATCCTGAACGCACTTCCCCCGTTGATCGGAAAAGTCCGACATTTCCTCCTTCTCGTGCTTCACCAATAACTTTCCATGCTCCGGCATCCAATTCGGTTTGCATCAACTCAATCCATTGGTATGGAGGAATAATTTTATCTGCATCTTTTGACCCCACTTCTGACAGCACGGTAACCTGCTGAGATAGTTTGCTGATGTATTCCAGTTTTTTGTCGTGCTCTAAGTCAATAGAACCATCTGAGACTTCGGCATAAGACATTCCGAATTTGTCAAGTATTCTGCGGTAATCATCAAATTGATCGCGGATGATAAATGCTTCGAATAATGTGCCACCAAAGTAACAGGGCAGGCCAGCGTCTTTATAGATTTTAATTTTATCCTGAACATTGGGCGTTACAAATGAGGTGCCCCAGCCAAGTTTCACGATGTCTACGTGGTCGGATGCAATGCTCATAAAATCTTCGGCTTCGCGTAGGCTAAGGCCTTTATCCATGGCCATAGTATATCCGGTTTGCCTTGGCTTTTTAGTTCGCTCGGGCAGGTTCTTTAGGGTGTAGTTCATGAGGGATCTTCTTTTCTAAACTGATCAATTATTTTAAAGAGGGCTTTTTGGGTTTCAATCTTTGGAAAAAAATCAAATAGGACGGTGTGACCTTCGAAGTTCAAAATTAATGCATTTTCCAGATAATTAAGCGCTTCTTTAAACTTGCCTGCTTCAATTAGGTAAACAGTCATGCGATAAAAAAATTCAGATTCGTCAGGAAGCTCGCTCATGCCTTGAAGTAGTGCTTCTATGGCCTTTTCATGCTCGCCCTGCTCGTAGTATATGTAGGACCAGTTAAGCCAGACTTCCTTGTCTTCGGGGCTTAGGTTACTGGCTTCTTCATACGCACTTATGCTGGAAATGATGTTTCCTATTTTGAATTCAGCGTGGGCAGCGGCCTTCCAGTATTCAGCATTATGGCTATTGATCTTAATGGCTTTATTAAAAAAGTGAAGTGCCTGGTGCCACTTTTCCTGTTTTTCAAGGCAACTTCCTGCTCCAAACCAGGCTTCGTCATACAACGAATCGAGCTTGGAGGATTTCTGAAAGTATTTTAAACCGAGGTCATACTGCTCCAGGTTTTCATAGGCAGCTCCCATGCAACAATATACTTCTGGGCTGGGTCCTTCAATTTCAATGGTTTTTTTAAACTCCTCAAGTGCCTTATCATATTGCTCGAGATTCATGAATGAATTGCCCATGTTAAAATGCGCAGAGGCAAAATTTTCATCAATTGCTATGGCAAATTCGTAGGCCTCAATTGCTTCTTCAAAACGTTCAAGTTTATTACTTACGATGCCCAGGTTGTACCAGGCTGCTGCTGAATAAGGATCTTCGTCAATAAATTTCTTATAGTAAGAAAGACTTCCTTCCAATTGGCCAACCACATCAAGGCAAAAGGCAAGTTCATACAAGGAGCCTTCATGACTGATGTTTTCTTCGATTGATTTTTTGTAGACTTCAATAGCCTGATCATATTTCTCCATGCTTTGGTAGGCCAGGCCAATGTTGTAGTAAATCTCATCTTGCTCTTCTTCAGCAAAAACAAGAGCTTCTTCATATAATGAAATTGCCTCTTCATATTTTCCCTGAAGAGATAAGATGGATCCAATGGAAAGATGTATTTCCAAATCAAGCGGATGAAGATTTTTAGATTGTTCCAATAATTCAAGTGCTTCTTCATAGCGTTGAAGATTGGTAAGTATCTGGGCTTTGAGAGTAAGCAATTCAGTTGAAAATGGATATTGCTCTTTAGCCTGATCAACGGCCGCGAGTGCACGTTTAAATTTACTTTTTTCGAGGTAATAGCTGATGATCGTTTCGTACGAATCGATATCAAAGAAATCACTCTTATTATGCTTAAGATTTTCTTCGTAGCGCCTGATCAATTCCTCCTCCTCTTGTCTCTTTCTGAATTCTTGGGCCATCCGTAAAAGGGTTTACCTAAAGTAGGCAAATTTGGTTTTAACTAAAAAGAACAACTGCAAATTTCTGGTAATAATTGTATCCGGTCAAGGTTGCACTTTTTAAATGTTTGTAGTATACGCACCAGAATTGTGATTACAACACCAATCCAGGGTGTTTTCCAGACTCTGAAACTGAAAATTAAATTTATGAAGGGCCTTTTCGTTTGAATAGTAGAATAATTCTTTTGCCAATTTAGTGGATTGTCGTGTGATGAGTGGTTCTGTTCCTGTAATTCGGCTGCGCATTTCTTCTGCCATCGCTAATAAAGAAAGAAGCGTTGAGGGTATCTTTACGGATGGAGGTCTTCTATTTAGTCGTAGAGCAATTTGCGAAAAAAGATTTTGGAAGGTGGTGTGACCTCCATTGGCAATAAATCGCTCTCCATAAATTTTTTTACTATGCATCTGCCAAATTATTTCAACCACATCACGTACATCTACAAAATTTAATTGACCTTCAGTGTAGAATAACTTCTCTTTCATTACATAATGAAAAAGTTGTGCACTGCTTTTGGTTTGATCTGGTGGGGCAAGTATTACGGATGGATTTACAATAGATACGTTAAGGCCTTCTTCATGTCCTCTCCAAACTTCTAATTCCGCAAGATATTTTGACTCTGCATAATCCGTATTGAGATCTCCGGGCACCCATCTGCTTTCTTCATTGATGTGATGAAAACCTTTTTGTCTTCCAATGGCGGCCACAGAGCTGATATGGATCAGGTGATCTATATTCAAATGCAGACAAGCATTCACCACATTTCTGGTTCCTCCTTCATTCACTTCAAATATTTTATTTCTTTGTCGCGGGTTAAAAGAAACCTGGGCAGCCGTATGAATAACGGTGGTTGCCCCCTTCAATGCTTCAGTGAGTGACTCAGTATCCAGCAAATCTGCATTGCGCCATTCTATCTTTGCAAGATCTAGTAAATGATTTATTTCACTATCTGGCTTTTTTATTCCAACTACCGGCACATTTTCCTTTGATAATCTTTTAAGGAGATGACTTCCTAAAAGTCCGTTGGCTCCGGTAACGGCAATCATTTATAGTGAGTTATTTAGAAGGGGTAAATCTAAAGCTTTTTTGAAATTTCTATTTTGAAAAGCACTTTCAACCGCTTTGCATTGCAACATGTTGTGGCAGTCACTTCCCAGTAAATCAATCCAACCGGCTTCAATCAAATTTACAGCCATCCGTTCAATGGGTTTGCCGTAGTAGCCTACAAGAGAAGGAATATTTAATTGAAGTAATACACCACGATCACGCAATTCCTCAGCCTTTTCCATGGTCATATATTGGTAACGCTCCGGGTGGGCAAGCACAGGTTTATAGCCTTGTGTGATGGCATTAAAAATAAATTCATTTAAGATGTAAGGCTCTGAAAAAAAGTTAGTTTCAAAAAGCAGGTAGTTTGAGTTTGCTCCAAACGTCAGAAGCCTTTTTTGCTCATTAACTTTTGACGCGAGATTTTCATCCAGATAATATTCGGCAGCAGCCTCAACAATAACTGGAATCTGCTGTTCTTTTAATATACTATTTAATTCAACTGCTTTCGAAAGTATTTGTTCAGGTTCATTTCGGTAATAGTCACTCATAATATGTGGCGTGGTGATTACCTTTGCATATCCAAGACGATGAAAATTTTGAATTAACTGAACGGCCTCCTCATGAGACTTTACTCCGTCATCTAATCCGGCAAGCATGTGCGAATGCATGTCGGTTCTTAGGAATCTTTTAATGGAATCGCTTTTTTTCTTAAAAAAAGATATCACGATAATTTAAATAATTTTTTCCAACGTCTTTTTAAAGGAGTGCGGTCTTCATAGTATCCATACCCATAATTTCTGGATTTAACAGGCATGGCATTGAGAACAGCAGAAACATTTTTTAATTTATTCAGCGTAACAATCCGCAATAGATTGTCCATAAAATCCATATTGGAATAATTGGCACGGAATACATAAATAGAAAGATCAGAGCGTTTCATGGCCATAATGCCATCCGTGACAAGTCCTACCGGTGGTGTGTCAATAATGATGAATTCATAACGTGTTTTTAGCTCATCCAAAAACTCAACGAATTCTCCATTGGATAAAAGCTCGGATGGATTGGGAGGATGTGGACCTGAAGGGATGAAATCAAAATTTTCGAGTGAGGTATGGATCAGACATTCTTCCCAGGTATTCTTTTTTATCAGGATCGTACTCATTCCTTTAATGGAATCACTTCCGGCCGGATATTTATCATTTTTTGGTTTTCGCATATCCAGGTCAACCAAAACCACTTTCTTTCTTGAAAGTGCAATCACACCACCTAGATTGACAGCCAGAAAAGATTTTCCTTCCCCGGAGGTCGTGGATGAAATAGAGATCACCTTGCTAGACCCACTGGAGGAAAAAAATTCAAGATTAGTTCGCAACGTACGTATCGCTTCACTAATCACTGATTTAGGATTATCAATAACGTGAAATATAGTTTCCGATGCATGATGAGTCACCGGAATGGCCCCCAGTATAGGCACGTGTGTACCGTTTTCTAATTCCTTAATGCTGATTATTTTGTTATTGATCAGGTACAAGAATCCGATAAAGAAAATATTTAAGACGATTCCGGCTACAAACCCGATTGCCAGAATAAGACCTTTCTTAGGCGATATTGGTGTAACAGGAAGGGTGGCAGGAGCTAATATTTTAAAATCTGGTGTGCTACCCGCTTGAGCAATCTCAAACTCTGCTTTTGATTGCATCATAGACAGATAGAATTCTTCGTAGAGTTTATAATAGCGTTGGTTTTTGGAATACTGAGTGTTTTTGTCGGGCATTTGGATAAACTCATTATCCAGTTTTATCTTCCTTTCACTGATTTCGGCTAGACGAGTTAATAATTCCTTTTTAAGATTGGTGAGGTAAGCGAATAAATTGTCTTTTACAGTTGTAAGTTCTTGCTCTTTTTGCCTGTAGGCAAAAGTGTTTTCGTTATAAGCGAGTGAAAGTTTATCTCGTTCCTGTATTATTTCTTGAAGTTCTTCCAGTCTTTTATTGATCGACTCAGGTAAAGTTCTTGGATACGCTAATATTGCCTTACTGCTTTGCAACTCATCAATAAGCGTGTTTAACTCAATCAATCTTTTATTTAAATCGTATCGTTGCGAATCAATCTTATTGATGGCATTGATGGTTTTTTTTAGATCGATGGAAAGGTCATTGCTTTTATTCTTTAGTGTGAAGTCTTCAAAATAGTCTTCAAACTCTTCGATTCTCTTTTCAATTTGAACAAGCTCTTTATTTAGCCATTCAATTTTTTGCATGTTGGCCAGGTTTTTCTGCTGATTGCTATAGAGAATGTACAGCGAATCAATTTTGTTTACCACATCATGGGCTTTCAATGCATTATGGTCTTTAAAGGAAATACGGATAGTATTTGCATTGAAGTTGAGCGGATCAACTTTTAAATTTTGAGATAAATAATCAACCAGGTTTGCGTGGCTATTTAAAATGAAGTAATAATCATTTCCATCATCCTCTTCATACAAGGATGTCTTTACTATTCTAAACTCAGAACCATCCATATTGATCACTCGGCCAAAAGTTCCATCCACTACTTTTCCCTTTTCGCCCAACCGTAATTGGAAGTTATTTCCATCTTGAAAATCGATGTAGATGGGCTTATCAAAGTGCGCCTTATTGATTTTAATAGTTGTTACGTCATATGGGGCTCGTTTAAACATTTCATCTTTCAGCACTTTACCAATGCTGTAATAGCTGATATTCAGGTCCATGGAATCAAGTAACTGGCTCAGGAATAATCTTGACTTGATTTGTTCTATCTCGCCCGAAACAAGATTTAAAGATTGGTCGTCAATAACCGTCTTGATACCCAGTTCAGTAGCATCGCGCTTAATGTCCAGCTTCAGTTGTGATTCGGACTCAAATAAATCCCTGGTGTATCGTATTATTAAATAGCCAGTCAGGTTGGAGGCAAGAAATATGAAGATAACCCAGATGATATTTTTTTTAAAGACAATAGCCAGCTTTTCGAAGTCAATGCCTTCGACTGAGCCTTTTAAGTTTCCTAAATCGGATGGTTGTTTCAAATCAAAATTAATTATTTAGCGCGTTAACCAAAGTAATGAGTGTTACAAGCGAAATCAAAATGCTAAAAACTCCCGAGTAATCACGCAAAGCTTCAGTAAAAGGTCTTCTTACGGGCTCCACATAGACAACATCTCCGGATTGGATCAGCATGTTTCCATTCATAAACCCATCAATCGTGCTAAAGTCAATTTCATATACTTTGTCGCCCCGGATGAGCCGCATATTTTGTGCCTTTGCATTATTGTCTAAGCCTTTGCCTAAGGCAAGTACCTCCACAAGGGTGGTGTTTTCATTTTCAAGCGTAATCACTTGGCCTCCCAGGGCGCCCAATAGGATTACTCTTTTATTGGCAAAAGAAAGCTTAACAAAAGGATCTTTAAAAAACTTTGCATATTCTTTTTGCAACACTTCTTCGGCTTGTTTCAGTGTGAGTCCTTCCAGTTTAACTTCTTTTACTAAGGGTAATTTAATCAGTCCATTAAGGTCAATTTGATAAGTGGGCTCATCCTCATTCGATGATTGTGTGTTCGGATTGATTTTACTTAGTTCTGGGTTATTGTCTATCAAACGCTCACCTCCATTTGAATAAACTTCAATGGTGAGCCTATCATTTTTTGCGATTTCGAAATTCTTTTCTGTTCCTAACGCCTCTTTTTTTAATTTCTCGGTACTGGCGGTTTCAGTGGATTTAAACATGATATTCTGCTTGTAGGAAGCACACGAAGTCATGAAAATGATGAGGAGAATATAAGCAATGCGCACAGACCGAAGAATTTATCGTGTCAAGTTACCAATTTTTAATAAATATGAAGGGAGGTTTGCTAGTTTGTAAACACCGGCTAAAAGGCTTTCCGAAGAGTTTCAAGTTCCTTCAGATACTTATCTATCACAAGCTGCTCATCAAACTGGATTTCAATTTTTTTACGACCGTTTTCTCCAAACTTCCTGAGAGTCAAATCATCCAGGTTAGACATTTTCTCCATTTTCTCCGCCAGGTCATCCGCACTCTTAATCTTACACAGAAGCCCATTGTGATTATCCACAACCACGTGATGGCACCCCGGCACATCCGTGGCAATAATTGGTTTTGCTGAACTAGCTGCTTCCAATAAGGTGCGTGGTGCGCCCTCCCGGTAGGATGGAAGTACAATGCAGTCAGCCTTTTGAATAAAAGCGCGCACATCATCTGTGGTGCCCAGGTATTCTACTGTGCCCGAAGAAATCCAATGATTGATAACCGAAAGCTTAATGCCTCTTTGGTGCTCTGGATCTTTGGCTCCCAGCAATTGAAATCTTCCTGTAAATCCCTTTTGCTTTAGATTCTCAATGGCCTGCACATATTCCAGAATTCCTTTGTCGGTAATCAGTCTTGAGATAAGTAAAAAGGTAAAGACCTTGTTTCTATTGAACTCCATCGGTTGAAAGCGCCTGAGATCAATTCCTGAACCAGGTATAAGATCAGCTGATTGTTTTGGGATAAGATTTCTGTCCAAAAAAAGATTTAAATCATCCGAATTTTGAAAGAATACTTTCTTAGGGAATAGAAAGGCAAGTTTGTACAAAGTCATGGCCACTATCGACACCAGGTTTTTCTTTAAAAAAACGGTGCCTAATCCACACACATTATTGATCGTTGGGATTTTTAGTATAGAAGCTGCAAGCGTTCCATATACATTCGGCTTGATCGTGAAATGCAGAATGACATCGGGCCTCAACTTTCGGTAAATACCTAATAGTTCAAAAAACAGTGCTGTATCCTTGATCGGGTTAACCCCGCGGCTATCCATGGTCACATCGTGATGCGTGCAACCGGCTTCTTCCAGAAAATGGGTGTAGTTATCATGGGGTGCAATGGTGTGAACTTCATACCCTCTGGCCAGCAGGGTTTTAACGAAATTCATCCTGAAATTGTAGATATTCCAGGAAGTATTTAACACGATCGCTACTTTCATTTAACAGGCTTCCTGATCTCAGAGGATCAGGAATAGGTTTAGATTTAAAGTCAACTCAATCTCACAAAAATCGTAATTTTTTAATAATTCTTATATCTATCCGTGAGATATTAAATGGTAACCTCAAAATTCACTTACAATCAGCTAAGTTTGACATCAAAGAAAATTATGGGAACTAAGAAAGCAATTTTGGTGGCGTTGGCTGAAAAGGACAGGCCTGAACTTACTGAGGAGCATTTGGATGAATTGGCTTTTCTATCTGAAACAGCCGGAATAGAAACGGTTAAAAGATTCGTGCAAAAATTAGCTCATCCGGATGTGCGCACATTTGTGGGTAAAGGAAAACTGGAGGAGATCAAGCAGGTGGTAACAGCAGAGCATGTTGATAATGTCATTTTTGATGATGACTTAAGCCCTTCTCAATTACGAAATCTGGAACAGGAGTTCAATGCTGGCGATGACAAAACGATGAAAGTTAGGGTGTATGACCGCAGCTTGCTGATTTTGGATATCTTTTTAATGAGGGCGCAAACAGCACAGGCCCGCACCCAGGTGGAGCTGGCCATGAATCAATATCTCTTGCCAAGACTTACCCGAATGTGGACTCACCTTGAAAGGCAACGTGGAGGAACTGGCACACGTGGTGGATCAGGTGAGCGCGAGATTGAGACCGACCGCAGAAATATCCGTTACCGGATTACTCTTCTTAAAGAGGAACTGGAAAAAATAGACAAGCAAAGACAGACACAACGAAAGTCGCGAAGCAATGTAGTGCGCGTTGCTTTAGTGGGTTATACCAACGTAGGTAAGTCAACCCTGATGAATTTACTGTCGAAGTCTACGGTGATGGCAGAGAACAAATTGTTTGCTACGGTAGATTCCACCGTGAGAAAAGTCGTGATCGGAGACATTCCTTTTTTGTTGTCAGACACGGTTGGGTTTATACGTAAACTCCCCCATCACCTGATTGAATCATTCAAGTCAACGCTTGACGAAGTGCGCGAGGCTGATATTTTACTTCATGTCGTGGATGTTTCGCATCCTTTTCACGACAACCATATTGAAGTAGTGAAGAACACGTTGGCTGATTTGGGTGCAGGAGACATTACCACAATTTTGGTGTTGAACAAGATCGACTTGCTGGAGACGAATGAGGATTCAGTAAAGGTGGAAGAACTTTCGGGATACTATCGCCAGCATGGATTTGATAAAGTGGTGTTTATCTCAGCGCACCGCAAGGATAATATTCAAGAGCTTAAAAAAATGCTTTTTGATGAGGTGAAGAAAAAACATCTTAAGATTTATCCAAACTATGTGGAAGGCAGAACTTTTGTTTTTTAATGAGAATCATTTACTAGAAAAATCAGCGTAAGCAGGAATGCCTTCTTATCAATTTCATACGAAGGGGTTCACAGACCAGCAAGTGCAGGAGTCTCGTTCCCGGCATGGATTTAATAAAACTGATCAGAAAAAGGAAAACAGTTTTTTGATAGCGGCAAAAAGTTTACTCAAAGAGCCGATGTTTCTCCTGCTGCTGGCGGCATCAACCATTTACTTCATAAGTGGCAAAACAGGTGATGGAATTTTTATGGTGTCGGCCATTGTTTTGGTTGCCGCCATTTCATTTTATCAGGAGTCGCGCAGCCGTAATGCCATAGATGCATTGCGAAAACTAACACAGCCGTTTAGTAAAGTCATTCGCAATGCGGAAGAAGCAAAAATCCCCAGCGAAGAAATTGTGATTGGTGATTACATGATGGTGGAGGAAGGCACATCTATTCCTGCTGATGGCATTGTGATTCAATCCAATGATTTTTCTGTAGATGAATCAATCCTCACAGGCGAATCGCTGGCAGTATCCAAAAGTCAGGAAGACAACAACATTGTTTATCAGGGCACTACAGTAATGGGTGGCCTTGCTATATGTCGTGTAGATGCCATAGGAAACCATACTCAGCTTGGTAAAATCGGTAAGAGCCTTGAACAAATTAAAGAAGAAGATACACCCCTTCAGGTTCAGATCGGTAACTTCGTAAAGAAGATGGCCTTGATTGGCGTACTCATTTTCTTTTTTGTTTGGATCATCAATTTCTTTACCTCTAAAGATTTTCTCAATAGCTTATTAAAGTCGCTTACGCTGGCAATGAGTGTTTTACCAGAAGAGATACCGGTAGCGTTCACCACGTTCATGGCATTGGGAGCATGGCGACTAATGAAACTGGGCATCATTGTAAAGCAAACGAAGACTGTGGAAACCCTTGGAAGCGCTACGGTGATTTGTGTAGATAAAACAGGAACAATCACGGAAAACAAAATGTCGTTGGCAAAGCTTTATGTACACGCCAACAAAAAAATAGTAACTCCAATCGAAGCAACCGATGACAAAGACAAAGATCTGATCCGGCTTGCCATGTGGTCGAGCGAGCCGATTCCATTCGATCCAATGGAAGTGGCGTTGCATGAAGCTTATACTACAAGTGCTCCATTGGATGAGCGCGCTTTGTACAAATTGATATTTGAATATCCTCTTGAAGGACGCCCTCCCATGATGACGCACGTGTTTGAAAGCGAAACAGGACATCGCATCATAGCTGCCAAAGGTGCACCTGAAGCGTTGATCAATGCATCTGATTTAAGTGCCGGAGAAAAAGAAGAAGTTGAGCGTGTGGGCAATCAGTTTTCATTGGAGGGTTATCGTGTTTTAGGTGTGGGAGTAACGCAGTTTGAAGGATTGAATTTTCATGCCACACAACAGCAATATACATTCCGGTTTGTAGGCCTGGTTGCTTTCTATGATCCTCCAAAGAAAAATATTAGCTCCGTGCTGGACTCTTTCTATAAAGCAGGCATACGTGTAAAAATAATTACGGGAGATAATGCAGCTACAGCAACTACCATTGCGAAACAAGTAGGTTTCCGGGGAGTAGAAAATACCCTCAGCGGAGAAGAGCTGATGGTTATGAAAGAGTCTGATTTGGAGGAACGTGTACAGGATACCCACGTATTCACGCGCATGTTTCCCGAGGCGAAGTTGAGGATCATCAATGCATTGAAAGCAACCGGTGAAATTGTTGCCATGACCGGAGATGGTGTCAATGACGGGCCTGCTCTTAAGGCCGCACACATCGGAATTTCTATGGGAAGGAAAGGATCTGAAATTGCCAGGCAGGCATCTTCCCTCATTCTTATGGAAGATGATCTGGCCAGCATGGTTGATGCAGTAGCTATGGGTCGTAAGATTTATACCAATCTTAAGAAAGCGATCCAATATATTATCTCTATCCATATTCCGATCATCCTGGTTGTCTTTCTGCCACTGGCATTGGGTTGGGTTTATCCAAGTATTTTCTCGCCCATACATATCATCTTTCTCGAATTGATCATGGGCCCAACATGCTCCATCATCTATGAAAATGAGCCGCTTGAAAAAAACATGATGATTCAAAAACCAAGATCATTCACGACTACTTTTTTTAATCTGAAGGAGTTAGCTACGAGTATCGTACAGGGTTTGATCATCACCATAGGCTCATTGTTTATTTATCAGTATGCTGTAAGTACTGCCCATGATGAAGCCTCCACGCGCACCATGGTGTTTCTTGTTCTTATTTCTTCCAATGTTTTTCTCACGCTGGTAAATCGCTCATTTTATTATTCGGTTATCACCACAGCCAGCTATAAGAATAATCTGGTTCCATTAATTATTTTAATCACATTGGCCTTGATGGCCCTGCTGCTCTTTGTTTCGCCACTTACAACGTTCTTTGAATTTCGAAAACTTTCAGGCTTTGAATTGTTGATCTCCATTGGAGTAGGATTTTTATCGGTCATCTGGTTTGAAGTGGTGAAATGGAGAAACAGACGTTTCGGATTTTATTCTTGACAGCGCAACGAGAGTTTTTTTCATGATTGAAAAAACTTATCTTTAGTCAAGTTTTTCGTTAGATGTATCACTCACTTAAACATTCACGACCCATGTTATTCGATAGCAAATATGAACTGAATGTACTCATCAACCTGGCTGCCCTTGATCATATCATTGAAGCTAGAGAAGCCAGGCTCATTCACCTGATTGGAAAGGCAAATCAACTAACCGCTCCTGAGATTGAGGAAATGATGCGAAGACCAGAACCTATTAATGGTTTTGGGGTAATGACGCAAGACGAAAAATTTGAACACCTATGCTATCTCATACGCATGATGAAAGCTGATGGCAACGTGATCCTCGATGAGATTGGTTTTTGCGAGACCATTGCCGAAAGGCTGGGTTATAGGAAGGCTGTGGTGCGCGAATTATCGGCACATATTTATGCCGACATTGCTGTTCCTTCCGATATGGATTTTCTTCGCGAGAAGTCGAATAGATTTATTAAATCCTGAAGAATGATTTTAAAGCATTTTAGGATCCTCATTTCTGTCATGGTTAATAAAAACTCACCAAATTCATCGGCTACTGAATATAAAAAGCAAGTTGCCGGTAGCCTGCATTGCTCTCTTTCTTTTATTGCCTCAATTGACCTTTTCGCAAAGTGAGAGAAGGTCGTGCATGATCTGGTTCAGCGCTTCTTTGATGTGATCGGTAAGAATGATTCTGTTGCTTAGAAGAAACTCTTTCTGAAGGATGGAGATCTACAAGTCTTTTCATTAAGAAAAAAATCTTAGTTTTGCGCTCCCTTGGTCCCGTAGTTCAATGGATAGAATAGAAGTTTCCTAAACTTTTGATACAGGTTCGATTCCTGTCGGGACTACCAGTAAAGGATTTTTAACAATTATGAATGATTTTTTAATGAGTTTGAATTAATCGGTTTTCAGTTCGCTGAATCTTTTCAAGTCCAAAATAAACTCGTTCGATATTCGTAACCTTGGGGCTACTCTAGTTAATTCTCCCTTGACTTTTCCGTTTTTATACCCTTTCTTATTCGATTCCGTTCGGGTTTGATTCTAAATCTTACTGATTTCAAAGATTTTTGGTTCGATTTCCGATTGGGGTTCACTCGGCTTTGCCGTTTCTGACATGACACAGAAAGGATATCCATGATTTGTTGGTGATTCCACTGTTTATGATATGACTAATCGCAATGACTGCCAGCTCGTCAAGCGACTTAATTATTTCTTCAGCCTCTTCATCCGAAATTCTTTCTAACCCCTTGTGTGTCATGAGTTTATCAATAGGCCCGCTAAACTTTTTAAAATCCCGATCGGCATGACAATGCATACAGTTAGCTACTGCATTAACAAGATAGTCTCCGCGTTCTATTTTAGCAGCTAAGGAATCGTTTGCAGTATCATTGGAAGAGTTAGTACAAGAGGCAAAATAAAATCCAGCTAAAAGCAAAAGGATTATAATGAGATGGCCAAAAAGTTTTTTTCATTTTATTTTTTTGGAAGTCTGGTGGAATGCAATACCTCTATTTTCCATTGCTTTTTTTCTTTTATGAGCACAACAGTTTCCATCCATTTTACAATTTCTTCTTTTCCATTTCGGGTAATGGTGGATTGCAGATAGTAAGTAACCCAAGCTGTTTCTTTCTTGATGGTAGTGCTTACAAACTCAAATTTGTTCGTCCGCTTAAAGTCTGGAATTGATTTGCTCTGTATTACTTTATGAATCAAGGTGTCCATCGTCCAAATTTCTCCATATTCATAAAAGCGAACATTGCGGGTAGTAAAAGATTTCATCGCAAGAGTGTCGGCATTGGTCAAAGCGGAAAATAGATTTTCAATAGTTCGCTGCACCGTTGCCTGCTCTTGTGTGGTTGTTTGTGCATTTGCTGTTGCTGGAAAAATAAATACAATAAGCAAGAGGTTGAGCTTCAACATAAGGTTGTTTTATGGGTAAGTTTTGCATTTCTAAACTTAATAGATACTGATACGGAAAGTTTGGTTTTGGCTATGCTAGACTGAAGCATTACATTTTCTTGGTCGCTATCCAACGATCAATTTGTGTTTCTAAAATGGTTAATGGCAAGCATCCATCTTTTAACACTTGATCATGAAATTCCTTAATGTCAAATTTCTCACCTAACTGTTGTTTAGCTTTTTCACGTAAGGAAAGGATTTTTAATTCTCCTACTTTGTAGCTCACTGCCTGACCAGGAATAACCATGTATCGCTCAATACGCTGTATGGCTTCCTCTTCCGATACGGGCTGATTCTCCAACACATAGGCAATAGCTTTCTCTCGAGTCCAGCCTTTGTGATGCATTCCGGCATCTACCACTAAACGAACGGCCCTCTCTATTTCGTTATTTAACCTGCCCATATATTGATAAGGATCGGTGTACATACCCAGATCAGTCCCCAAACTTTCAGCATACAATGCCCAGCCTTCGCCATAAGCACTGTTGTGATATGTTTTACGAAACTCTGGGATATCCGCCTCTAATTGCAGGGCAACTTGATAATGATGGCCGGGTATAGCTTCATGGATAAAAAGGCTTTCCATTGCAAAATAATTGTACTTCAACGGATCGCGAACCGTTTCATAAAATATTCCAGGTCGTTTTCCATCGCGCGATGGCCGCATGTACTGTGCATTGGCTCCTGCTTCTCTAAACTTCTCAGTGGCCTTTACTTCAAACGATGCCTTTGGTCTAAGATTAAATAAACGATTTAGCTGTGGCTCCATGCGTGCTTCAAAACTTCGATATCGATTCAATACTTCTTCCTCCGTTTTAAATGGGAAAAATTTTGGATTTGTTTTGATGTGCTGAAAGAATGCCTGCAAGTCACCTTTAAAGCCTGTTATTTTTTTTATGGAGTCCATTTGATTCCGAATGCGAGCTACTTCACTAAGTCCTAACTCAAAAATTTGATCGGCTGTAATATCTGTCGTAGTATAATATTTCAACCAAAACACATACTCAGCTTTGCCATTGCCATTGTCGAGCAAGCCCGTTGTTGTGCGCGTGTTCGGAATGTAAGTGTCGACTAAATAACTATTCAGTTTTTTGTAAGCAGGTTTAATATAGGTTTCTATAGCATCGACATAATCAGCAATAAGTTTTGCGCGCGAAGCAGTGTCTATCGTTTCTGGTAAATTCTGAAGTGGCTTATAAAAAATGTGACTTTTAGCCTCTGCTTCAAACAGGGGCTTCAATTGTGCTGATACTTTTTCCATGCTCGCTCTTGGATTTGTAAAATGCAACTCCAATCCGCTTTGCATATTATTAATGGACTGATCAATCCATCCCGGAAACAACTTCATACGACTGATGAAGTTGCGATAATCCTTTTCATCTTTAAATGGAATAAATCCAGCGCCTGATCCCAGCACGGCAAACTGTTGAGGGAAACTAAATACAAATTGATCAACGGGTCGGTAAAAGCTATAGCGATTAGTCAGTCGCTCATTATTTATGGACAATTGATGTTTGAGGATTTCTACACTCAATTTTTCAGATTCCGTGAGGCTATCGTAATTGACTGTGTTGAGTGTATCAAGATAGCGCGCGTTGAGCGCAATGGCCTTTGTGAGATATTCTTCGCTAATATCGATAGCAAGCGTATCGTTGTAATCATTCACATTATTTGCTGTGGCTGATAACGGATTGAGAACATAAAGCTCACGCGAGTATTGGTCAAAAATACCATTGAGGTCAACTTCCGGCTGCTCTTTCTTAGACGAACATCCAACAATAGCGATGACCGTTAGCGATACTAAAATTAACCTCTTCATTTGTCTTTTTGCTGTTGTTTTCATTTTACCTTTCATTGCGAATTGTTTTGAATATCACGTTCTATTTTTAAAAAAGGACTTCTCATGAGATACCAAATACAAGGCCGATCTGCTGGCCATGTTTACACACAAGCTGGACTTTTACGAAAAACTATTTGGTAAAAGTATCACGCGCCAACTTGCCTTTCATAGCAAAGTGCCGATGCTAACGTTTAATAAGACGAATTTGAAATCAAAGAAAGGATCAGGAACGAAGTCGCTTGTACTTTGAAAAAGAATCATTTCCGGGCTACATTCCACCTCACCACCTGTTCCAGTTTAGACGCCTGCACCAATTTGATTTTGGTGCCTTCCATTTCGATGAGACCTTCATCGCGGAAGTCGGATAACACCCGGATAACAGATTCGGATGCCGTCCCAACAATTTTGGCGAGATCATCGCGGAGTATGCTCAATGGCTCGTTACCTTTTTTTAGGTGCCACATTTTTAACAACGCTTCGGCAGTGCGTTGCCGAACAGAATTATAGGCGAGGTGAAGCAGCTGCGATTCTTTCTCCGCTACTTTTTTACAGAGGATGGAGATGAAGGTGGCCGAAACATCCGAATGACTATTCAATAAGGTAACAAAGTCGTGTTTCGGTATCAAGACTAATTCGCTATCCTCCAATGCGAGGGCGGAATCAACAAACAGGCTATTCTCCAGTAAGGGTTCATAGCCGAAGAAATCATTTTCTTTGTAAAGATTGGTGATCAACCCTTTTCCATCCGGGTGTGATTTGTATGTTTTTACATTTCCTGACTTGATAAAATAGACATAAATTGGTGTGTCTCCCTCGGAAAAAATCTCAGCCTTCTTTTTGTAGGCCTTTACTTTGTTCTCCTTACACAAGTCTTTCAGGTTAAGCACCTGACGCGCATCGTTGATGAATTGATTGAATCCTTCTGCAGAAGTCGCATAGTTTTTTTGTTGCAGATCGCGCTTGCGAAATCTCGCCTCAATGGCCTTGAGCAAGTCGGTATCGTCAAATGGTTTGGTAAGGTAATCATCAGCTCCGAGTTCCATGCTTTTCCGCATGTCTGATTTTTCAGCCTTGGCAGTTAAAAATATGAAGGGAATGCTTGCCGTCTCTGGTTTCTTGCTAAGAATGTGCAATACGCCATAACCATCTAGTTCGGGCATCATAATATCACACACAACAAGATCGGGCAATAGTTTTTGGACGAGTTCCACACCCTCTTTGCCGTTCGTTGCTGTGGTGACATCATAGTCAGCCAGGGACAATATTTCAGCAGTATTCTCTCGCACTTCTGTATTGTCTTCGATTAATAAAATTCTTTTCATACTCATTCAATTGGTAACGTAATAATAAAAGAACTGCCTTTACCCTCTTCACTGGTAAAGGTAATATCGCCTTTCAGCAAATCAATGTAACGCTTCACGATATTCAAACCCAGGCCAGTGCCCTGGATGTTGGACACATTAGAAGCCCTAAAGAACCGATCGAAAATATGTTTGATATCAGTCTTAGGAATTCCAAGGCCCTCATCCTTTACTTTGAAGATTACCCTGTTCTTTGTGTAAGTTGCTTCAAGTGTAATTACCTTTCCGGGATCAGAATATTTAGATGCATTTGACAGCAGGTTAAATAAAACCCCACGAAGAATCCGTGGGTCTGTTTGAAAATTTAACTCTGGCTGTGCAAAGTCAACCACTATTTTTTGATTTTCCTTGAGTGCTTGTTTTAGCTCTTCCTTTATATCGTCAAAGAAAGCATTTAGGGATATCATTTCCCGGGCCACTTCAATCCGTCCTTCTTCCAGTTTGCCCAAGGAAAGGAAGTCATTCAAAATAGCCGTGAGGTGCAGAACCGATGACTTTACCCGGAGAATATGCTTTTCAGTTTTATCAATCTCGCCTCGTTGCTGATATTGTTGAATTAGTGATGTTGAACTTAGAATCGTACTTAGGGGCGTTCGGAATTCATGCGAGGCGATGGAAACAAACTTTGATTTTAATTCGTTGAGTTCGCGTTCTTTTTCCAGCGACTTTCGGACTTCTTCCTCGGCTTTCTCGCGCACCGCAATTTGTTTTTGCAGGTCCTGATTTAGCATTTCAAGTTTTTCTACCAATAGGTTTAAGGCTTCCGTTCGGGATTTTACTTTTTTTTCGAGCTCAGCCGCATATTCAATTAACTGTTCTTCGCTGCGCTTTAAGGCGTCTTCTGCGACTTTCCGAAGGGAGATATCGGTGATAAAAGCCATACTCAACATCTGGTTGTTGTTGTTGGTAAAACTTAAGCTTATCTCAACCGGAAACTCTGACCCATCAATACGCAATGCCTTAAGGTCGCGACCAATACCCATGCGCCTTAGTTCGGGGTTGTCATTAAATTGCTTACGGAAGTCCAGATGTCTTCCACGGTACCTCTCCGGTAATAATTCTTCCAGGAAATGACCGGGTAAAGTTTGTGGTGAGTACCCAAACATTTTTTCTGATACAGGATTGGCTAGCAGAATTTTTCCTGTCTTATCCACCATAATGATTCCCTCTGCCGAAGTATGGAAGATTTCGCGAAACGTATCGCTTGAAATGAAAGCTAACTCCAATGGTTTATGATCAGGCATTCTTGCGTAGGTTACTAAAAACCATAAGATACGTGACAAAAATCATCTTTTTGTCTGATTCGGGCATCCATTTGAATGATTTTATGAAGTTACGTTTGTTGTTATCTGGTTGTAAAGTAAGGAGTAGGAGGAGTAACAGGGTATGACAAAAATCAGTTTTGGAGTTGATAAATCTTTGGACATTTGGCCTTCACCAAGTGTACGTTTATGTTTTAATTCTGATATGGCGAAAAAGACAATTTTATGTGCAATTGATTTTTCAGAATCATCGTTACAAGCGCTTAAATGGACGATGATAATGGCGCCATTGTACAAAGCAAAAGTGACTTTTTTGTTTTGTTATAGATTGATCGGGGATGATGCGGGAGAATCGTTGACTATGAAGCGGGATATCGAAACCAAGGCGCTAAATCAATTCCATGAAATCGAAAAAAAGTATGTCAAGGAAACAAGCGTTCCTTATCAATTTGTTGTGGAAGTGGGATTTTTCTCTTCTCGCATTGAGCAGTTTATACGCAAAAATCCTGTCACCTTGTTGGTTATTGGAAATTCCATGATCGAGAACTTTAATGAGTATAGAAATTTGAGTTTTGATCAATTCATAACCACGGTAAATGTAGCCGTTATCATCGCGCCCAAGACAATAGATGATTTTATTGAGGTGGAGTCGCAACTGCAGAAAACCTAGTGTCATGTCAATTCATAATTGTCGGATACAATCTTTTTAGTTTTATTCTTGCATCCTGAGTTGTAAACTGCCAATTGATCACAGCGTTTTTATTGTTCCGATGGCTTTCCCAGGCTTTTACTTCCTCTGTCATTGTT
>JANOUH010000475.1:0-3127 GCA_031416795.1 Cytophagales bacterium
GTAAACAAAGTTATTCTGATAGAGCTTTCCATATAAACCGAACCCTACGTTACTCCATGTAGCAGGCAATAGTTGAGTCGCTGAAACGGGTCTGTCTATAAATTCCCACTTGGGTCCATCATGGTTTTGGTTGAAGGCGCCAATCGGATTCATCACCACACCCCCACGGAGATTGAGAAGCGGGTGAAATTCAAAATCGATGGATGCAAACTCGATGTTGATTTCTTTAGTGCCATCTTCAAACTCAATTTCAGAGAGAAATTTAATGCGTCTTGAAATGCCCGATGCAATGAACAGCGTCAACCTTCTCATTTGAAATTGATGTCCTTCCGATACGCCATCGGTTCCAAGATGCTGCCAGTTTGCTTCAACATATCCTCCCAAGGCGACCGGGAGTTTTCCCACCGCTAGAAAGGGACGATTATAAACCGCATCCATGTTCAGTAACACTTTTGCCGTATCTGTTTTTGTTCTTCTGAATAATGTCGAATCGATTTGAGCGAACACAGGGGATAATGTCGCTGCAAGAAGGATGGTCAAGACTAACGTTCTCATGATTGCCGAAGGTTTATCAGAATAGAATCATCTTGAACGGAAACGGGAAATGTTCTCAGATTTTTTTCAGCTGGCCCTTGGTTAACGTTGCCTAAATTATTGAACTCACTTCCATGGCTGGAGCAATACAAGTGATCACCGGAGGCCTGCAATTCAGCGCCCTTATGTGAACACTTCATCCAAAGAGCGCTGTATTTAGTATCTGAAAATCGATAAAGGTAGATTGGGAATTCAAGCTTATCATTCTGGATAATAATGAACGGTCTCTTTAATTGCTGGCCTTTTTTTTCATAGGTGAATTCGGAGATGGGAAGCACAACATCAGTATCCGTGAAGGTTCCTGTTGTATAGTGGGTTGCCTGACAGCTTGATAATACCAATGCGGATGTACTCAATCCTGCACATAAGAGGCAGCTCTTCTTTATAAACTCACGTCTGTTTGCTATCATAAGCTTTCGAGAAATTGAATTAGTTTCTTTTTTTCATCAGCCGTGAGTTGCTGAAAGCTTTCACGACTTTGATTCCCTTCACCTCCGTGTAAAAGAATGGCTTCCTCTAAACTTCTTGCACGGCCATCGTGTAGCAGAAAATATTCTCCGCCTTGTGATTTTTTTGAAAGTCCCAAACCCCACAAGGGTGGAGTACGCCATTCATACGTTTTGGCTGACCCTTCCGTATATCCATCATCCAACGCAGCTCCCATATCGTGAAGCAGAAAATCACTATAGGGATTAAAGGTCTTATTGGAAAGGGAGGCAATCGGACTGAAACTGGTTTTCATTTCAGGACGGTGGCATTTAGTGCAGCCAATGGAATTAAATAGGACTTTACCCGAAGCTATTTCAGCATTCTCTTTTCGAGGCTCTGGTGCTTTCAGCGTTTTCAAATAAAAGACAACGTCATGAATGGTCTGATTTGATATTTCAGGATCCATTTCCAATCCGGAGAATGTATCGAATGATTCGAAGGCTGAGGTGACGCCCATATCTTGATTGTATGCTTGAGCGGTTTGTTGCAGCAGATCGTAGGTAGCAGCCTTTTTTCCAAACCGACCCGGATATTTTCCATTTTCGACAACACTTCCTGTTCGTGGTATCACATAACTTTTTAATTCTATCCAATTGGCGACACCACTTATTCCATCTGCATTTAAATCGTTTGGATCAGCCCACAACAAAATTTCTGCATCCGTCACGGCATCTAAAAAACCAAGGCCTGTATTGGCGGGTGGTGTAAATTTTGAAGACGTGGCTCCTGCGGGTATGCCTTCGGGTGAGTAACCTGGGATGGCACGATGTTGCAATTGGGGCCCACCAGCCTGTAAGAATTTATTTCCTGTCTCATCAAATTGACCGAATCGGGTAAGTGTTGTGGAAGGGTGTCCTTTCCCATCGCCAGGGTGGCAACTTCCGCATGAGGTAGCTACAAAGAGTGGCCCTAATCCGTTTAGCGAAGTAAAGATTTCAGCATTAAATGCAATATCGCCTTTCAAAAATTGCTGACTTTCTGATGCAGTAAGACCAGCCAAAGGACCATCTAATGTTTCAGACTGAAGTGGCGCATTGGGCTCAAATTCTTCGCATCCAAGCAGTATCAAAATACCAAAGGTGAAAGATAGTCTCATTTCTTTTTTTAGAGTAGCAAACTTATATAATTAGAAATAACTAAACAAATATTTAGGCTAGTCTAAAAATAATACATTAATTTTAGCTCCATTTATACTTTTTTAGCTATGTGGAATACAGAATCATTATGGGTAGAGGTGGCAGTAATGAGCTTCTTTTTATTGATGGGTCACATTTTATGGGGCATTTTGAAGAACGTACCCCTAAACTCAGGAAGTTTGCAAAAGCGATCGCCTTCGTAGTTTTGATGGTGTTGCTTTCGTCATCTTTTGGAAGAACCGTTGCGTTTACGGTGCTTGGACTGATGGTGATTCCAGTATTGTACGTTCACGCCACATTGCTTCCGAAAAAGGGAATCAACGGATGGACAGGTGAGCCCAAATCGAAGTATTATGAATTCAGAGGTTGGAGTAAGAATATTTTTGATGAATCAGATCAAACGGACAAATAACTCACCACACAAATGTACCTACAGCTCCGCCTTTCAAATTAGCATTAGCAGTTTTGCCCTTGAATTGAATGAAGAAAGATTTAGACTCATTTGTTTCATTCAAAACAATCAATGCCTTTTTTCCTTCCGGAGTTAAGAAAGCCACATTAGGTAAACCATCAATCAAGTTGGACTCAACTCTTACTGAACCGGCAGGAACAAATTTCGATGCATGAGCGATGATGTAGTAAGAAACATTTCGTGTTACACTTCCTTCGCCAATGGTTAGTGCTCCCTGGCAGATATCACAACCGCCATCACTCGTATGAGGATCAAAGTTTGGGTCGGCTGCCAGGTTCCACTCTAGCACATTGCGACTCCAGTTACGTGTTGCTCCAATGATCAGGTTTTTAACGTGCCAGTTTAAATCGCCACCAAACTCTCCTTTGCCGGATGTCCATTGTTCAGTGAAATAAATATTCTTATCAGGATGTGCCTCGTGCATTTTGCTGAGTGC
>JANOUH010000476.1:0-4384 GCA_031416795.1 Cytophagales bacterium
GCATCAACATCACAGCCGATGTTTATCCCTACACCATGTGGAACTCCACACCGCGTGTGTTGTTTCCGAAAAAAGATTTCGACAACCTCGCCAGTGCAGAGTTTGCCACGCGCGAGTTGTTTGACCCCGCAGCTTCGGTGATGGTGCGCTACTCTCCCAACCGTGCCTGGCAGGGAAAAACCGTAACAGAAATAGCAACACTCAATAACGAATCACCGGCACAAGGTCTCCTGCGCATCATCCGCGAAAGCGCTGCACCCCATCAAGGTGCTACCATCGTGGCGAAGAGCATGAGTGAAACCGACATCAGCAATTTTATCAAGTGGCCGTATAGTAGCATCTGCACCGATGGCACCATGAGCGGACATCCACGAGGGCACGGAGCCTTCACGCGCGTGCTCGGCCGCTATGTGCGCGAACAAAAACTCATGCCCTTAGAAACAGCGATCCAAAAAATGACGAGCCTCGCTGCCGAAAACGCAGGCATCAAAAATCGTGGCGTGATTGCCCCCGGCTATTATGCCGACCTGGTGTTGTTTGATCCCGACACGATCATCGACAACGCCACCATCGAAAACTCTACCGCACTTTCTACGGGAGTACATCACGTGTGGGTGAATGGCAAACTGGTGTACAGTGAGATGAAAGCGGTGCAGAATTTTTCAGGACGGTTTGTGAAGCGGAATTGAGTTTGTTGATCTTTTTTTTCGTGTCATTGCGGGCAAGCTTAATAAAGTGATGATCGCAAAACGAATTTTGTAATTTTATTGTCCATGATGACCAAGCCGTGAGGCGACCCGCAATCTCGTGGAACGTAGCACGAATGCATTTGTCCTTCAACGATCAAATTTCTTAAACATCTCAAATTCTTTCGGTTCATACCAGGCTTCACTTAGATCCTTCCAATCAGGATTTGAAGTTTCAATCAACTCCTCTTTCCATTGGCGATGATATTTCTTCAATTGCTTTTCGCGATGAATCGCATTCTTTATTTCGCCAAACTCTTCGTAGTAAACTAAATTACTGCAATTATATTTTGCTGTAAAGCTACGTTTGTCTCTTTTCACCTTATGATCAAACACACGATTTTCGATATCATTGGTGACACCTGTATAAAGCACCGTGTGCCGATCATTAGTCATGATGTAGACGTAGTAGGTCATAGAATAAAGTTAAGTACCGGGTAAAGAATTTCATAGTATTTAGTGCATTTCACTTCAACGGGATCGCGGGTCTCGTTCCTCGCCCGCGATGACACCCTGTAGGAGAATGCGCTCTCCAATCACAATGTCATTGCGGGCAAGCGTGATAAAGTGCTGATTGAAAAAGGAGTTCTGATAAATTTACTCTGCATTAAGATCAGGGTCTGGCGCGACCCGCAATCCCGTGGTACGTAGCATTAATTGCATTTCGCCAAGGGTCTCTACATACCTACAGTAAATTTTAACTTTTGAAGTTTGACTGTGTTAACTTTTAAGTTAACTTTAAATGACATGGTAGCAATAAATAAAAAGAAGAAGAGGGTAACGACTTTTGATGAACTCATTGAAAGCCGCCACGGAAAAATAGGGACAAAAAAACGCACCGCGTTTGAAATTAAGGCGAAGTCCTTTGCCATCGGTGAGATCATAAAAGAAGAAAGACGACTTGCCAACATGACACAGGATGAATTAGCAATTAAAACAGGTACAAAGAAGAGTTTCATTTCAAGAATTGAGAACGGGCATAGCGATATCCAATTATCAACTTTATTCAAGTTGATTGAATTAGGGCTTGGAAGAAAGATATCGTTGACCATTGAATGAAACGGCCCGCCCTCAACTAGTCAGTCATTGCGGGCAAGCGTGATAAAGTGATGATTGAAAAACCAGTTCTATAATTTTATGGTGCATTCTGATCAAGCTCTGGCGCGACTGCACCTGTCAGCCCCCGGCTGAATCTCGTGGAAGTTGCACTAACACTTTTCAGATGGAGCTGGATATATCAGACAAAAACTTTTTCTCCTTCTCGGTCATAGATTAATTTTTTTGTCCGATCAATATTTGATTTGAGATAAGGATTTCGAATAGAGTATTCGGTCAATAAATCTACCTTTCTGTTAAAAAGAGCTTCGAGTTTATCCCATAGTGAAAGCAAAGCTTCCCCACGGTCGGCCGGGTCGTCAAAATGGTAACAACGATGTCAATGTCGCTTGTTTCGGGATCAAAATGATCGGTTATAGATGACCCAAAAGCACAGATTTTGCTCACCTTATGCGAACGGCATAAGGCCACAAAGTCGGTGTGTCTTTCTCTGATCAGCGTCATGAGGTCCATGTTCAAATATAGATAGTTTTTTGAGGGTATTTTTCCAGCCAGAGCGGGGGCTTTCCGTTTCTACTTGTCCGCCTACTGGCGGATCCCTCACGCGGAGTGAGTCGCTCTATTATCAATTATTCCTAGTAAGTGCATTTTTTGCACATACTCTTGAGGATTGGAAAAACAAATGGTTTAATCCGTAATTTAGTTTTATGGATGTGCACGAACCTGAAGTGAGGAGTTATAACATGAGTCAGACATTTATCATTAAATTGTCAGCATGATTGACTTTAAAGAAGTAATAGTTTACACAGATCAGCCCGTTACTTGTTATAAATGTGGTTCAAGAACTGAAATCATACTTGACGTAGCGCATATTAATAATCATGTTCAAGCACATCAGTGCTTAAATGATTTATGCAGAAGTGAGTTTGTTGTGGAATCCGATAAAGAATTAATGGAATGAAAGAAGGTCAGAAACTTTGGTCGCGTGAAGAATTGATTCTTGCAATGAATCTTTATTGTAAACTAGAATTTGGTAAGATTCATCGGAATAATCCGAAGGTAATAGAGTTAGCCAAATTGATTGGAAGAACTCCTAATTCGGTTTCCTTCAAGCTTGTGAACTTTGCGAGTTTCGATCCAAGTCTTAAAGCACGCGGAATAAAAGGCGCATCAAATGCGAGTAAACTTGATTTCGAGATTTGGAATGAATTCTATAGTAATTGGGATAAACTACCCTTTGAAAGCGAAAAGCTGTTAGCTAAGTATGCGAACAGTACCGTTGAAGAGATAAACAAAATTGACATTAATGATTTACCAAAAGAAGGAAAAGTAAGAACGCAGTTAGTAAAGGTAAGAGTGAATCAATATTTCTTCCGGTCAATGATCATAGCCTCTTATAATAATCAGTGTTGTATTACAGGCTTATCAAGGAAGGAACTTCTTGTAGCTGGTCACATTAGGCCTTGGGGAATTGATGAGAAGAATAGAATGAATCCTCAAAATGGTTTGGCGCTAAATGCTTTGCATGACAAAGCTTTTGAAAATGGATTGATCACTGTTTTGCCAAACTTCAAAGTGAGAGTTTCCTCAACACTTAAAAAGGAGAAAAGCGAAGCGATTAAAGATTATTTTTTAAAATACGATAATCAAGAAATACTTCTACCAAGTCGATTCCGTCCTGATAAGGAATTCTTAGAATATCACAACGATGAGCGATTCAAAAAGTAATATCAAATTCAATTACCTCTATCGCGATGCAGGCAATTATAAAGTTTGGGGAAATGAGATTCTTTCTAATCCAGATTCTCTTCCTTTAAATGAGGTTGAAGAAAGGATTAGAAAATCTCTGATTGATGGCGAATTCTTTGATCCGAAATATTGGAAAGTGAAACGATTGATGCATGATGATTGGGTTCCAGAACTTGATCACACATGGAATGAGTTTGAATCAATTGAAATGACGATTGAGGAACCAACTGTTGATTATTCAATCACAGAGTTTTTAGATGAAATTTCTCTTGCGCCAAAGTATTGATCAAATAAACTAAGCAACTTACCCACCCATCCCCGTAACCATTTCCCCCCAGTGGAGTATTGTAGTATTATAAACCCACACCATTATGACCATCCCATACCGCACCCTATTTATGTTTCTCATTTTTGCACTAGCCATTGTTCCGGGCTTTTCGCAAGATGCCAACACCAAAAAGGCAGAAACCAACACGCAATCTGTCGTAACGAAAGAAGAACCGCGTGCCGATGGCCTGAAAAAAATAACCACCCGCACCTCGCGCGATTGGGATTTCGATATCCACATTGATGAAGAAGCCCTGGAAGCGAATATTGAATTGGCCGTGGAGAAGGCCATGAAAGATTTGGAGATAGCCCTTGAAAAACTGGAGAAGCTGGAGATCCACATCGAGCCCATAGATATGAAGCCCATCGAAATCCACATCCCTAACCTCAACATCGAAATAGAACCCATTATCATTGATCTGGATGACATGGATATCGACATCGACATCGATGAAGATTTCGATCATGATGAGGATTGGGATAACGATAATTTCCTGAACAAGAAT
>JANOUH010000477.1:0-12717 GCA_031416795.1 Cytophagales bacterium
ATATATGGCTACTAAAATTTCCTTTCGATTATAGAGAAGGATGTTGTAGTTCTTGACGCCTCTCGATTTATCGGAAAAGCTTTGCAGCCCCGGCTCACCGGCATGAGGACATTATGTTCCTGGAAAGTTTTTTTCTCTTCACTAAGTATTTCGGTCACATTCAATAAAGTTTATCTTTAGCCAAAAGATCAATCATGTTTATGAATAAAAACATCGCATTCACTCTTATACTACTATCCGTTTTCAATGTGGCTGTCGCACAGGATAACCATCACTACCAGACCGATTTTTCAAAAGAAGAATTTGCCCAGCGCAGATCAAAAATATTCGATGCCATTGGCAACAATGCCATTGCACTCATTCAGGGTGCCAGCGGACTGCCGGGGTTCAGTGTATTCCGCCAGTCCAATACGTTCTACTACCTCACAGGCCTTGAATCGCCCCATGCGTATTTGCTTCTTAATGGCAAAAACAGGCAGGCTTCCGTTTACCTTCCTCACCGGGATGTGGCTACCGAAAACAACCAGGGAAAAGTATTATCGGCCGAAGACAATGAACTGGTAAAACAGCTGGCAGGAGTAGAGCAGGTTAAAAGTATTGAGTTTTTGTCAGCCGATCTGATTGGCACCGGCTTAATCCGACCACCTGCACCCTTATTATATACTGAATTCAGTCCGGCAGAAAATGGAAATGACAGTCGTGATGAACTGCTCTACGCCCAGGCCCGTACCTCGGCAGATCCATGGGATGGAGAATCTACCCGTGAAGCGTTATTTATTCAAAAACTCAGGGAGCGTGTTCCGCAATTTGAGATCCGCGATCTGTCACCCGTCCTCGATGCCATGCGATTAATTAAAAGCCCGAAGGAAATTGAACTGATTCGCAAGGCAACTCAGATTGCCGGCCTCGGCATTATGGAATCGATGCGGTCAACCTACCCCGGTGTTTATGAATACCAGCTCGATGCTGCAGCCAGATACCAATTTCATCTGCATGGGGCGCGGGGCGATGCTTATGCCTCCATCATTGGCGGGGGCACCAATGCCTATATGGGACATTACTTTCATAAAACCGATGTACTGAAAGACGGTGACCTGGTGCTCATGGACTACGCACCTGATTATCATTACTACACCAGCGATGTGACCCGCATCTGGCCCGTGAATGGAAAATTTTCCAGCGAGCAGAAGGAACTTTACAATTTCATCGTAGCCTATCGTGATGCACTTTTCAAATACATCAAACCCGGAGTTACTTCCAATGAGGTGCTCGACAATGCAGCTGCCGATATGAAGCCGTATCTCGTGGGCAAGAAATTTGTGAAGCCTGCACACCTGAAAGCGGTGGAAGAAGGATTGAAATTTCGTGGCCACTTTCAACATCCAGTGGGCATGGCCGTTCATGATGTGGGGCGTGTTGGTGGTGTACCCCTGCAGCCCGGTATGGTCTTCACTATTGATCCCATGATCTGGATTCATGAAGAACGGTTGTACATCCGCATTGAAGACATGGCCCTGGTAACAGATGATGGTGTGGAAAACCTCAGCGCGTTTGTGCCTTCGCGCCTCGAAGAGGTAGAAGCTACCATCAAGGAAAAGGGATTGATTGAATTTCGCCCGGCCACTACGTTACCTCTTAAGAAATAATCTTAACCTTAATCTACCCGTTGATGAATCCTGCTCCTATGAAGAAACTCCTGCCTGCATTATTGATACTTCTCCTGAGTCCATCATTAATGTTGGCCGATACGTATCCAAAGAATCCCAGGGTAGACGTATTGAATTATATCTTTCGCATCGAACTCTCTGACAACTCCGATGCGATACAGGTTGAAGCAACAGTAGATGTACGCTACGTGGGCGAGGGGGTGGAGTTCCTGCGCCTTGACCTCGTGAAAACATCGGCTGCTTTGGGAAACAAAGGCATGACGGTGAGTAGCGTGATGTCTGAAGATAATGCTCTAAGCTTTACTCATGAAGGCGGGGAGTTAAAGATCAAATTACCATTACCTTCAATACGCAACCAGCGAACTGCCTACACGATTACCTACTCCGGTTTACCGGCCACCGGACTCAAGATAGCCAACAACAAATACGGTGACCGTACTTTCTTCAGTGACAATTGGCCGGATAAAGGACGAAACTGGCTGCCTATTGTTGACCATCCTTACGACAAAGCAACCTGTGAATTTATCGTTACAGCTCCCGCGCATTACCAGGTCGTATCCAATGGGTTGAAGGTCGAAGAATCTGACCTCGCGAACGGAAACCGCATCACACACTGGAAGCAATCAGTTCCCATTGCTTCCTGGTTGTATGTACTTGGCGTGGCAAGGTTTGCTGTTCAGCATGTAGATCAGTTCGATCATAAATCGATCGAAACGTGGGTGTACTATCAAGACCGCGATGCAGGATTTTATGATTTTGCTGAACCAACTAAACAGGTACTGGAATTTTATAGCAGTTATGTTGGTCCATTTGCCTATGAGCGGCTGGCTAACATACAATCAAACAGTGTGAGTGGTGGGATGGAGGCCGCTTCCGCGATTCTGTATAGTGAGACCTCTGTAGTGGGCGATCGCAACGAGCGTTGGCGCAATGTGGTCATTCATGAAATTGCGCATCAATGGTTTGGTAATGCTGTCACAGAGTATGACTGGAACGATGTGTGGCTCAGCGAAGGGTTTGCCACGTACTTCACGCTTTTGTTTATCGAACATGCCTATGGGCACGATGCCTTCTTTGAAGGACTGGCCGATAGTAAGAAGAGAGTCAATTCATTCTATATCAAAAATCCTAACTATCGCATTGTGCATGATAACCTTGCAGATATGGAACAAGTAACCAGTTCGCAAACGTATCAAAAGGGAAGCTGGATATTACACATGCTGCGTGGTGCGGTAGGCGATGAAAACTTCTGGAAAGGAATCCGATCATACTACAGCAAGTATATGAACAGCAACGCCACCACTGCCGATTTCAGAAGAGAAATGGAAGAAGCATCGGGTATGGATCTAAAAGATTTCTTTGATCAGTGGCTATTCAAACCGGGAGCGTTGCAGTACAATGGAACATGGCAATACAATGACAAAAAGAAAGAAGTTAGGATTACCATTGATCAGGTGCAGACAGACGGAAGTTTGTTCAAGATGCCCGTACAGATTGCGATTCACACGGCACAGGGGAAACCGTTAATCAAGACATTGCAAGTCAATGAAAAGAAAAACGAGTTTACCATTGCGGTCGATGCTCCACCTCAAAATATTGTACTTGACCCCAACAACTGGGTATTGATGGAAGCGAAGTGGGGAAAGAAATAGAAAGAAAGTTTATCTGCTTGATTTCATTTACCACAGGCAGCGAAGGTCTTATCCTGAAGTATTGGTTACAACGAGATACATCTACTATGTACTCCGTTGAGCATAGAGACAAAATAGAATGAACTAAGAAACCTATCGTCTTTAAAAATTAAGAGAAAGCCCCTTGAAGTTTACACTTTAAGGGGCTTCATTTTATTGCGTATTACCAAACCTTGATCCGTTCCGTTTCGGGTTTATACATTTTATCCCCCGGTTGCACATTAAATGCGTTGTAGAAAGGAGTGAAATTCATCAACGGCCCGTTCACGCGCCACTGAGGTGGTGAGTGGGGATTGGTGTTTACATACATGCGCAAATACTGATCGGTTGTTTTTACACGCCATATTCTTGCTATCGAAATGAAGAAACGCTGATCGGGCGTAAAGCCATCCAGTTTCGTAGTGTCTTGCCCTTGCTCTGTTAATTTAAAAGCATCATACGCAATGGCAACTCCCGCAATGTCTGCTGTGTTTTCACCTACGGTTAACGCACCTTTTACATGCACCGAATCGAGCACAGTAAACGAATTATATTGATCAACTACCTGTTGTGTTTTCGCTTTGAATTTTTCATAATCATCTTTTGTCCACCAGTTAGTTACGTTGCCGACTTTATCATATTGTGCTCCCTGATCATCAAACGAGTGAGTGATTTCATGACCAATCACCATACCAATGCCGCCATAGTTAAGGGCATCATCGGCATACAAATCGAAATAAGGGGATTGTAAAATTCCCGCAGGGAAAACAATTTCATTGAGTGGAGGATTGTTATACGCGGTTACCGTTGGAGGAGTGGTGAACCATTCCGTTCTGTCGACAGGCTGACCCACTTTAGCCAGAATGTAGTTGTAATCATTTTTATTGGCAGACAAGCGGTTTTCAAAGTAAGCGTCACGTTTCACTTCCACATCCGAGTAATCTCTCCATTTATCAGGGTAACCGATTTTCTCAGTGAAGAAGTGCAATTTTTCTTTAGCCTGTGTTTTGGTGGAGTCACTCATCCAATCCAACTTGTTGATGCGCCCTTCAAATGCTTTTTTCAGATTGCCAACCAATACGGCCATACGTTTCTTGGCGTCTTCCGGAAAATACTTTTTTACATACAACTGTGCCAATGCATGTCCGAGCGAGCGATCAACCGCTTGCGTCATCTCTTCTGGGCGTGGTTTCTTAACAGCTTGTCCGGTCAGAATTTTTGTATACTCAAAAGACGCATCAGCAAACGGTTGGCTTAAAAAATTCGCATAGTTGGTAAGGGCATTGGCTTTTAAATAGGCTTTCCAATCAGGAATGGAAACCGATTTCAACATCGCATTCAGCTTGTTATAATAGGCGGGTTGTGCTACGTTGACCGAATCAACCATTAACCCCAGGTCGGTTAACAACGTTGTCCACCTAAGGTTAGGATGTTTTTTTGAAAGCTCAGCGACCGCCAATTTATTATAGTTAGCCTTCACATCCCTGAGTTCGATATTCGTTCTGTGTGCAGTGGCTAATTGTTTTTCAATTTCATAGGCAACGGTTGCGTTTTTCGCTGCGGCTGTTGCATCCATGCTTGTCAATTCAAACAACGTAGTAAGATACTTTTTGTACGCGGTTTGAATTTTTAGTGTTGAAGAATCTGTCTTGAAATAATAATCTCTTTCTGGCAAGCCAGTTCCAGTTTGATAGAACTGGGCAATATTGACCGTACTCTGTTTGTCATCGGGGCCAACATAAAAACCAACGATGGAGCCATCACCCACTTTTTGTTCTTCGGCCACCAACTTCATCAACGAAGGCACACCAGTAATGGCATCAATCCGTTCCAGTAAAGATTTTATTGGTTCGTAGCCTCGTTTATTAATGGCCACCGTGTCCAACCCTGATGCATAAAAATCTCCCACCCTTTGTTCAATGCTTCCTGCCGGATTATTGCTTTGCGAAACGCTATCCAGAATGCCTTGCAGGCGGATACGCTGTGGGTAGTTCATAAATGAATAGGCACCAACACCGGTTTGACTGGCTGGGATAGTGGCGCTATCGTACCAGATGCCGTTAACGAACGTAAAGAAATCATCTCCCGGCTTTTTGGTGGCATCGATTCCGGTTATGACTACGTGTTTTGTATCCGTATCGAAAGCTTGTTTGCAAGCTCCCGCCAGCAACAGGGCCAGAGAAAAGTAAAGGAGTTTTTTCATGGTTTGTGGTTTAGGGTCTTCATCGCAAGGATAAATTGACTTCAAAAGTAAAGATGAACGACCTCATTTTGCAATTTGAGGCACGTTTAGTTTAAACGGCAAAAAAATCGCTTTACATAACGATTACCAAAGAGGTATTTCCCTTGCTGGCAGATCTTCTAACAAGACAGAACTATAAATTTTCTATTTATAAAGTAACCAATTTGGTTACTTTTTTGTTTTCTTTGTGTATGAATATCTACAATCGGAGTGCTCTGACCACATTTTACAAGAGACATCCCGCTTGCAAAGAAACCCTAGAGAAGTGGTATCATGATGTGGAATCAAAAAATTGGAAGAAACCCAGTGACATTACCAGTGATTTTAATACGGCCAGGACTATTAAAAATAACCGTACAATTTTTGAGATCAACCATAATAATTATCGTCTTATTGCTGAAATAAACTATCAGAAGGGGTGGGTATTTATAAAATTTATTGGTACGCATACTGAATATGATAAGGTAGATGCAGAATCGGTGAATTTGTTTTAAAGGCTAAAAGGAAAATTTATGAAACTCAAAATATTGAAGACCAAAAAGGATTATCAGAATGCATTGAACCGCTTTGAGGAAATATTTCAATCAAAACCAGGTTCAACTGAAAGCGATGAAGCTGATGTACTCTCACTCCTGTTAAAGGATTACGAAGAAAAACACTTTGTAATTGAGGCACCTAATCCATTGGAAGCCATAAGGTATAGAATGGAGCAACAAGGTTTAACCAATAGTGATTTGGCAGTGATACTTGGCTTTAAAAGCAGGGTAACTGACCTTTTTAACAAGCATCGAAAGTTGAACATTACCATGGTCCGCAAACTTCACGATCAGCTGAATATACCTCTTGAAACTCTCATAAAGGAATATTAGACGAGTCATTCACGTCAGGAATTGGTCAAGGCCTCTTTTATGGCCTCAAAAGCGACAGGTACAAATAAAGAAGCCCATTCATATGACTAAATGGGCTATTCATCTTCAGTCTATGAAAGTTTAAAGCGGAACCCGCACGCCTCTTACAAACGCACTGGATTGACAGTTCAGTACGTCCATAAGATTTTACCATTCGGTGAGCAGAACCTCGGGCTGACTACTAAGGTGTGCCCAATCGCAAAAAAGAAATTTGAGCATTGGAATAAAGCATGTGTAGTGCATTTAAATTTGATCAGCCAACCGGAAATTTTTCTGAGAAAATAGTGCACCATAGATAATAGATAGAGATTATCGCTCGGAAAATTTATAAAGGACAACTGTCAGCAAATAATCGAACTTTCACTTCGCTGCCCTGTATGCTTTCATTGAATTTCAGGTGTATTAATCAATGGTAATTGCGGAAATACTTTTCCTCATTGTAGAATAATTTTCTCCTTACAGGCCTGACAGGTTAGGTTTTTGCTTTAATATGAAGCTTTACGAAGCGGCATAATTCTATAGATTCCAAAGTAAGCAAGGTTGTGAATTCCCTTCATAGTCGGGCACATGTGTAAGTTAGTCGCATGCATATCTTAAACAAAAAATTATGTTACGTTACGCCATCATTTTCTTTATCATCGCAGTGATTGCCGGCATATTCGGTTTTGGTGGTATAGCAGCCGGGGCAGCATCCATTGCAAAGGTGTTCTTCTTTATTTTCATTGTTTTGTTTGTGGTAGTACTAGTGTTTGGAGCAAGCATTTTTAAAAAGTGATTATAGGCTAATCTTATAAACGTGACTATCAAGTTTCATACGATGATGGTCATGAAAAATCGGATTGACCAACCTACCTATGAGATTGCGATCGAAGGAAACGTATTGGTTATTAAAAAATGGATTGATCACATCGTATCCTTCCCTCCGCCAGGATACAACATGTGATGTATTAATTATTGGTGGCGGCATTACGGGTTCATTGATGGCCTACCAGCTTTCCAAAGAAGGATACAAAACTGTCTTGGTAGATAAGCGAGATATTGGTATGGGAAGTACCAGCGCTACCACGGCTATGATCCAGTATGAAATTGATGAACCGTTGTACTCCCTTATCGATAAAGTAGGGGAGCATGCTGCCGTGGATAGCTACCGCGCAGGCGTTTCAGTAATTGATCAGCTTGAGATGATCGTGAAGTCAGTTAACTCGGACTGTAGTTTTACGAGAAAGCAAAGTCTTTTCATTGCGCATTCCAAAAAAGATCTGGAATGGTTAATCAAAGAATACGAAACAAGAAAAAAATTTGACTTCCATGTCATTTGGTTAACACAAGATGATTTGAAGACACAATTTGGCGTGGTGGGTGAAGGTGGTATTCTGTCTAAAGCAGGGGCGAGTATGGATGCATATCGGCTAACGCATGACTTGTTAGCATTCTGCATTAAAAATTATCGACTTTCGGTATACGACCACACTGCGATAGAAAAGGTACTGTACAATCCCCTCAGCAATATTGCTTTTTCCGATAATAAAAATACAATTACATGTGCAAAGCTGATTTACGCCTCCGGTTATGAGACACATACTATTATAAAAAAGAAAATCGTTGACTTAATCAGCACCTACGCGATCGTGAGCGAGCCTCTTAAAATTCCTGCAGTGATGCTCAATACGCTGATATGGAATACGCAAGATCCTTACTTGTACGCGCGCACTACTTCCGACAATCGCATTCTGGTGGGAGGTGGTGATGTGAATTTTAAAAATGCAATACGAAGGGACCGTCTTCTTGATCAGAAAGAACTATTTCTATTGGAGAGTTTTCAGAAGCTGATGCCGGCAGTAAAAATTATCTCAGACTTTAGCTGGGCCGGAACATTTGGCGTAACCAAAGATGCGTTGCCTTATATTGGGCCACATCATGATTTTCCAAATACTTATTTTGTTTTAGGCTTCGGTGGCAATGGCATCACATTTAGCACCATGGCGATGAGCATCATATCGGATGCTATAAAAGGGGAGTCCAATAAATTTTTGGAGTATTACCGGTTTAACAGATAGTTGTACTATTCCAATTTCTTTTAAGATCTCAAGTCTTAAGAAATTGGAATAGTACTGGTACAAGTATCTTAATGAATGCAAATATTATTAAGAGGAATGGACGCGAAGCGAATCTCGCTCAAAGTCTAATTCAACTTAGCAATATCCTGCTCGGTCTGTTTTGCCATTTCCAAATGATGTTCCAGTGTGGCAACTTTTCCGGCCGCCCACGCTCTCAACTCCATATCATTTCCTTTTTCAGCTTCTTTTCTAAACTCATCGATGTCCTCCTTATGATCTTTTACCATAAAGTCACAGTAAGCATCATCAAAGTCTTTTCCGGTTTTGGAAGCCAGGTCATTGTATTTCTTTTGATTTTTGTCACTGAGTACTGCTGGCAAGGTAATGTTCTTCTGAGTGGCCAATCGACTCAGCTCTTCATTCGCTTTACTGTGATCGTCCGCCATCATCTGTCCGAGCTTTTTAACATTTGAACTGGTGGAAGCTGTTTGTGCCAGTTTGCCAAGTTGAACTTCCAACATACCACCGTCTGCTGCGGCTACTGCAAACTCGGTATCATCTTCGATTTTTGAGTCTTCAAATTTCTGATCAATCTGGTCTTCTGCCAGCTCTTTACTATCCGAATCATTTTTAGCGCTACATGCACCAAGGAATAGCACGACACTTAGTGTCACGACATTCAGGAAATGTGTTTTTGAAATTTTCATAATTTAAAATTTAGTTTCCTTCATCCTTATCCATTGTCGTACCAATACAACATGTGGCTTTACGTATTCTCTATCCAAATTCTATATTCGAGATTGTATAAGTAAAAGGAAACCTGTAGAGCATTCTCTACAACGTTCGCGTCTGTGCATGGTTAATTACATGTGTCATAAAATCTGCATGTGAGGCGGACAGACATCAATGATCAATTGACCTTCATGGCAAAGTCCGCTGTTCAGTTCAAAATGGGGGCTTTTATAGTATTGGCATAAAAATTCTCTTCAAGCCAGACTGAATCAAACAAAAAATAAAGTATGAGACAAACAAAAAAAGCAACCATCGTATGCGCTATCATTTTATTGGGAGGATGGAGCGCGGTGCATGCGCAGGACACATCGATGCCGACAGAGAAGGTTATACCTCTGGATAATAAACCAGCCATGCAACATGAAAAGGAGCTAGCCGATACAAGCAGTTGGCCTGCTGCTTCCCGTATGGCTGTGAAAGAGATCACGGAGAAGTATGGCAAACCAGATGGTATTACTTCGGACGAGTTAATCTGGCTGAACAAAGGTGTTTGGAAAAAAATCTGTGTTACCAAGAGTGAATCCAAGCATAGCTTTCCGATTGAACATACCGACATGATGACCACTACAATCAATTACAAGGTGCCGGTAGAGAAAATGGATGACCTGGGAAAATTTGATGGGAGTGTAACCTTTGATCGGACACAAGGAACATTAAGCGCCCGTTGTGATAAAGAAGGCAACAATTTACTGGCACTAAACCTGGCTCACGATATTATTACCGGGAAGAAAACAGTAGAACAGGCACGCACATCTTATGGCGATATTGTTAAGGAAAAAATGAATGGCGCAACTCCTGCCTATATGCAAAAACTTTCATTCGTTGCAGAGTTGAATACGCTAGATCCTGATATAAACACTACCGGGCTGACGAAAGAAGATGTCGCCAGGGGAATTAAAAAAACAGCTAGCAAGTAGAAGGTCTTAGGTAAAAAAAACAATTTAAAACAATACTTATGGAAAACAGAAAAACAGTAGACGTATTAAATACGCTGATCGAAATCAACAACGACCGAATGGAAGGTTATGAGACCGCTTCAAAAGAAACCGAGGAGCATGATTTAAAAAACTTGTTTTCAAGGCTCATTAAAACCAGCTCGGAATGCAAAGAAGAACTTATCGAAGAAGTTGAACGACTGGGTGGAACGCCCATAGAAGGAACGAGGATAACAGGAAAGTTTTTCCGTACCTGGATGGACGTCAAGGCTGCACTAACTGGTAAAGACCGCAAAGCAATTCTCAACTCGTGCGAATATGGTGAAGATGTAGCGGTGGACACTTACAATAAAGCTTTAAAAAATGATTATGAACAGTTGGGTGTTGAGCAAAGAGCTATGATTGAGGAGCAACGTGAACTGATTCTTGCTGACCGTGATCAGATAAAAGAGATGATGGATCAGCTGGTGGAAAACGATTAAGAACCACTTCACAACGGGGGAGATGCATGATCTCCTCCGTTTTAATTATTACTGACCACTTGAACAGTGAAGCTATTAAGCGCTTATAATTTATATAGTAAAATTTATGAATAATATTTTCAGAGGATTGCTGGCAGGTTTTGGTGCCAAAAAATTGGGGGGAGGATGCTTGGGCACGGTGGTCGTATTTCTGATTATCTGGGTTGCTCTGGGTCAATGTAGTTAGCACGTTGGCAATCAGACAGCACATGTTATAGCCCGATCAAAATAATGATGATGAGGGATGTCATAATCAGACATGGCAGAAATTAACATGGGAATATGACAACTTTTCTACACGATCGTGCAAGTACTTCTTCAAAATTACCGTGCTCCTTTGCAAGCACAATGGATTCACCATTATCAGTTGAACCAAAAAAAAAAATCAAATGAAACTAAGAAATAATAATGAACCAACTCCTGAAGGTAAGCACCAAAACGTGAGCAGAATTTATTCATTGAACAGATCTGGAGTTCTTACGCTGGTTGTTTTTCTGATGCTTCCATTCCTTCTTAGTTCCTGTGAAGCCATTGCAGGAATTTTTAAAGCAGGGATGGGTTTTGGATTTTCATAGTATTAGCCGTCATCATAGCGATCGTGGTGTTTTTTACGCGAATGGGAAGAAATAAAAATTCATAAGAATGAAAACGCGGGTAGTCAGTTAGGAAAAGGACACGCTAAGTTGAGTCGCAATAAATTTATAGAAGGCATAATCGAATCAATAAAATAGTTTAGTAAACCAGTTTTAAAAACAAAAAGACATGAAAAATTCACCAAAGAAAACCGATGAGGATAGAGAAGAGGCTAAAGATACGTCCAGCTCTATTGGCATGCATTCATCGCTACTCTTCAAATTATTTGAAGACGAGTTGAAAGATATTTACTGGGCTGAAAAAGCACTCACTAAAGCCATCCCTAAAATGATTAAGAAGGCAACGTCAGATGAATTAATTGATGCGCTCACCAGTCACTTAACGGAAACAGAAGAGCATGTAAAAAGAGTAGAGCAGGTTTTTGAATCAATCAGCAAAAAACCAGTTGCGAAAAAGTGTGAGGCGATGACCGGACTACTTAAAGAGGCAGTTGAAATCATGGAGTCCTGCGAAGAAGGAGCCATGTGCGATGCGGGCATTATTGCCGCAGGACAAAAAGTGGAACACTATGAAATTGCCAGCTACGGAACGTTGCGCCAATTTGCCGAAACGTTGGAATTAACAGAAGCTACGGAACTACTGGAGCAAAACCTCAATGAAGAAAAAGCAGCGAACGAAAAACTATCGGAAGTGGCCGTGAATGTGGTTAACGAGGCGGCAGCCAAACTGGAAGAAATTGGACAATAAGTAAAATCAAAACAACGAACCTAAAAAATATAAACATGAAAAAAATACTTGTAGGAATTACAGCAATGATCATCACCATCGGTGCATATGCACAGTCCGATCCGAAACATCCGAATACTTCGGATACGATCCATCATCAAACATCAACTAATAATATGCATCCCGATGGCTACATGATGAAAAATGGCAAAATGATGTGCGTGAAAGATCAAAAAATGACTTTGTTGAAAAATGACACCACGCTGATGAATGGAACCATCGTGATGAGAAATGGAAACTTCATGAAAATAGGAGGAACTAAAACCATGTTTAAGGAAGGCCAGCACATGGACCTAAACGGTAAAATGGTTATGATGTCCAGCTCAAAAAAATGGGATGGAAAGAAAATGTATCTGGTGAAGGACACCATTAAAAACGAGAAGAATTAAAAATAATCGACTTTAACTAGTGTCATGTCAACTTGATATTGTCGTATAAAAATCTGTATCTTTATCATAAAATACTTATGATAAAGTACAAAATCACATTAAGCAAGACGGAACATGAGCAGCTGATCGAAATTATTTCAACAGGGGTACATAGTT
>JANOUH010000478.1:0-3662 GCA_031416795.1 Cytophagales bacterium
AACCCTATGTAGCCTGGTCGCAAACGGTTGGGCAATTTAATTTTGGTGCGGGATTGCGTTACGTGAACTTCAGTTATAATAATACATCTTCACTGGAACCACGTGCCAGTGTATCCAGAGCGTGGAGTCGCAACGTGCTAACACTTTCTTACAGTTTGTCCAGTCAGGTGCAACAGAGTTTTATTTATGTGATGGAGCAAAACCAGAATTTGAATTTCACGAAGAGCAATCAGCTTTCACTGGAATTGAAAAAGAAACTCCCTTATGATTTAAACCTGGTGTCTTCAGTTTATTATCATCAGTTGTTTGATGCTCCCATTCTTTCCAACTACTCGCTCATCAACCAATGGGATGAGTATCAAAAAGGAAACTATGCCAACGAAGGCAAGGGAAGAAATTATGGTGTGGAGGCGCAGGTTGAAAAAAGATTTTACAGTGTTGTCTATTTTATGGCAACCGGTTCTGTGTATCAATCGGAATATGATAATGGTGAAAAGTATATGGACTCGCGCTTCAATGGAAAGTTCACCAGCAGTTTACTGGGGGGAAAAGAGTGGAAGAAGACCAATAAGTCATTTGGCCTTCACGCTCGTGTGCTGTACACGGGTGGTCTAAGGCAAGCTACTATTGATGAAGCAACCTCAGCAATTGCTGGTCATACCGTTCTGGATTACTCACAAGGTTATGCAATTCAATTACCCAATTATTTCAGAACTGATCTACGCGCGAGTTGGCGCAAGAACAAACCGGGTTACACACGCACCTTGTCGGTGGATATTCAAAATCTAACCAATCAGCAAAACGTAGCGTATCAGTATTACGATACCTTCCTAAAAAAAATAAACACCAAATACCAGGTAGGAATTATACCCGTGTTGGCCTACCGTATCGACTTCTGATAAAAAAATCATTGCAACCGTTTGAAATGGTTTCTTTTTAACCATTTACCTGCTTAATTTGCCGTTAAAATAAGCAGATTTATCCCTATCAGTATGGTTAATGACATGATTGAAAACGCCAGCTACGCAGTGGCGCATCAAGAACTAAAAAAATGGATTAAGGAAATGAGTGATCTGTGCACACCGGATAATATCCACTGGTGTGATGGATCTTTTGATGAGTATCATGCTCTCTGTGAGAAATTAGTGAGCAAGGGCACATTCATCCGATTGAATCCTGCTAAACGCCCTAATAGTTTTGCTTGCTTCTCAGACCCTAGCGATGTGGCACGCGTGGAAGACCGCACATACATTTGCAGCAAGCGCAAAGAGGATGCAGGCCCTACCAATAACTGGGTAGACCCTAAGCAGATGAAACAAACACTCAATCCATTATTGAGTGGTTGTATGAAAGGCAGAACCATGTATGTGATTCCATTTAGCATGGGCCCTGTCGGTTCAGACATTGCGCACATTGGAATTGAAATCACGGACTCTGAATATGTAGTCGTAAACATGCACCTGATGACCCGTGTGGGCACGCGGGTCATGGATGTGTTGGGCAATGATGGTGAGTTTGTAAAATGTTTACATACCGTAGGCGCTCCTTTACAAGAAGGACAAGAAGATGAAAAGTGGCCGACCAATCAAACCGTAAAATACATTGTACATTATCCGGAAGAGCGATCCATTGTTTCGTATGGTTCAGGTTATGGTGGCAATGCATTGCTGGGCAAGAAATGTTTTGCATTACGCATAGCTTCGGTGATGGGCAATGATGAAAACTGGTTGGCCGAGCACATGCTATTGGTGGGCGTGGAAAGTCCGGATGGAAAAAAAGATTACGTAGCCGCAGCATTTCCCAGTGCGTGTGGTAAAACAAACTTTGCGATGATCATTCCTCCAAAAGAATTTAATGGATGGAAAGTAACTACGGTAGGGGATGACATTGCCTGGATTAAACCGGGCAAAGATGGAAAGTTATATGCGATCAATCCGGAGGCAGGATACTTTGGTGTTGCACCGGGCACAAATGAGATAACAAATCCTAATGCGATGGCCACCATTTCAAGGGATGCGATTTTCACCAACGTGGCTGTCACGGAAGATGGAGATGTGTGGTGGGAGGGAATGACGAAAGAGCCACCCAAAAATCTGATTGACTGGAGAGGACAAAAGTGGGATCCGGCATCAGGCAAACCAGCAGCGCATCCAAACAGTCGCTTTACCGTATCGGCAAAAAATAATCCTGCTATTGACTCGGAGTGGGAAAATCCAAATGGCGTGCAGGTGAGTGCCTTTGTTTTTGGTGGAAGAAGAAGCACTACTATTCCATTGGTATATCAGTCATCCAACTGGGCGTATGGTGTATACCTCGCATCCACGATGGGATCAGAGACAACAGCCGCTGCCTTTGGTGAAGTAGGAAAAGTAAGACGCGATCCGTTTGCTATGTTGCCGTTCTGTGGTTATCACATGGGCGACTATTTCAATCACTGGTTGCAGTTTGGAAGGAGCCTGCCTGCACCACCACGGATTTTTGGTGTGAACTGGTTCCGTAAGGATACCGAAGGAAAATTTATCTGGCCTGGTTTCAGCGACAACATGCGCATATTAAAATGGATTGTGTTGAAGATACGGGGTGAATCCAATGCAGTAGAAAGTCCTATTGGGTGGATGCCCACCTATGATGACATCGATTGGACAGGACTTGATTTTACTCCCACACAATTTGAAAGCATCATGGACATTGACCGTGAAGAATGGAAAGCGGAGTTGTTACAACATGCGGAGTTGTTTGAAAAGATGTATGACAAACTGCCGAAGGAATATATCTTCATGCGCGAACTATTGCTCTCGAGTTTATGGCGCTCACCGGCCAAGTGGAGTCTGGAGCCGGAGCGGATTGATGATCATGATTAAAATTATAGACCCCTCAACAGAGGGGTTTTTTCTTGAGTGCCACGGAAGTGGATGAAGAAAAAGTTAACTAGTTTTAGTGGCAGATCAAGATGATATAGACTTGTTTTCGTTCACAGCTTAGCCGCCATACTATATGGACTATTTACAAAAAATCATAGTAGCCTTTGAACTCCATTCCGTGGAAGAAATAAAGGAGTGCTTTGAAAATGGAATTAATCCCAATCAAATAAATAAGGATAAACCCCTTATTTATGACTTGATCAATATGTACACCCGTGGACCATTATTTAAGGAATGTATTAAAACCTTTGTGGACTACGGTTTAGAGTTTGAAGATAAAGTATTGCTATCCGTTTTATTGGACGATGCTGCTTTACTTGACATGCAATTAGCCACGAACCAAGAGGCATTGGTAAAGACCTATTCATTAGATAGTACATTCACTCCTCTTTATGAAGTTTCCTTATTGCATATTTGTGCCGAATACAATCATTTGGCTTGTGCTGAAATTCTTGTAAAACACGGTGCCGATATCAACTCAAAAGCTGGACTTGATCACAACGGTTTTGGCGGTCACACTCCCATTTTTCATACTGTAAATCAACATGCGAATGCCTGCATGGATGTAATGAATTATCTTATTTCTCAAAAGGCAGACTTGACGCTAACTGTAAAAGGATTGGTTTGGGGCAAAGGTTATGCATGGGAGACTTTTATTCCAGCGGTGAACCCAATAAGTTATGCTATGATGGGCCTTCTGCGTCAATTCCAAAGAACAGAGAAACAGATTTATGAAGTAGT
>JANOUH010000479.1:0-27468 GCA_031416795.1 Cytophagales bacterium
CTGGCTCCTTTGTTATGGGTAGTGTTGTCCGAAATCTTTCCGAACCGGATACGAGGCGCGGCCATGTCTATTGCTGCACTGGCGCATTGGGTAGGTAACTTTTCCCTTACATTTACTTTTCCTGCGATCAAAGAAAATTTGGGATGGGCCAATAACTTCTGGCTCTATGGTTTGATCTGTGCCGTGGGTTTCATGGTTATCTTTTTTATCTTACCTGAGACAAAGGGAAAAACTTTAGAAGAGATTGAACTTCAGCTAGTGAAGAAGTGAATCCATAAAACCGGTTAGCCTAATGCTTCTTGTTCACGAAGCCATGTGCGCAATTTCTCTACATCAGCGGATGCTGTGCGGGAGGCGGCCAGCAACACAAAAGCGAGCAGCGCACAGACTATAGGAATTGCATACATAGCACGGTGCAGACCGACCGCTTTAAATTGTTCCGTCATTACGCTGGCACCAGCCGCTACCATAGCTTTCGTTGCAAAATGATCACTCAGCACACCCGTCACCAATGGACCAAGGCAACCCCCTAATAGATACATGGCAAAAAAATACAGCGCCATGGCCGTTCCGCGCAAAGATGGTTCGATAACATCTTGAATAGTGGAATACACACAGGAATAGTAGACGAACATAAACAGGGTTCCCGCTCCCATCAACAGCATGAAGCTAACGGTCTCTCCCGGTTGCTGGCGCAGGGCGAAATAAATGCACGGTGCAGCAATCAGCATCGTGATGGACGATAACAACAACTTCCCATCCGATCTGATTTTGCTAATATGATCCGCGGCCCAACCGCCTGCCAAAAGTCCGATGATCCCTACCGCACCCAGTACGATAGAGGAGACGTTGGCCGCCTCTTTCAATCCCATCAAATGAGTACGCATAAGAAAGGCGGGCAGAAATACGTTTACTGCATAGCTGTTAAAATTGAATAAAGCCCCCGAAACAATAATCCAAATCATTGTGGGAATGCTGAGCACGATCCAATAAGGAGATCCCGCACGTTTCCGGTTAGCCGATGGATGAGCTTCCGCGGCACCGCGCTCAGGTTCCCGAATGGTGAACACCAGCAACGCCAACAGTAATCCTGGTATGCAAGCAAAATAGAATGCTTCACGCCAACTGTATGCTTGGGCAATCATACCGCTTATGCGATAGCTAAGAAAGAGGCCGATTGGTAAACCCATCATGAAAATAGATAACGCCATGGCGCGTTTTCGCGGTGGGAACAAATCTCCAATCAATGAATTTGCAGCGGGCGCGCAACTGGCTTCGCCCACACCAACAGCTAAACGAGTAGCAAAGAGCCAATTGAAAGTGGGTGCAAGACCTGTCGCTGCCGTGAGCATACTCCAAATGGTTACACCAATGCCCAGGATTTTCTTGCGACTCCATGTATCTGCCAACCGGCCTAACGGTACGCCAACGGCTGCATACATTAATGTGAAGGCCAGGCTAAGCACACCAAACATGGTATCGCTGAGCGCCCATTCTTTTCGAATCTGCTCGCCCACCACGCCAATGATTTGGCGGTCATAAAAATTCATGGTGTTGATGCCAAACAATATCAACAATACGTACCAGGCTCTTTTGCGGTCGTTATTCATGAAGTAACCACACAGATTTACTACTGTGTATAGTTAAAGCTATAAAAATATTGTCTGATAATTAAAATATGGTAAAAGGTAAAGTGCAAATCTGTTGAATAAGAATAAAGCAAGCACTGAATATCCAATGAAATATATAATGTGCGGAGAGAGGCTGTGTGCAAATGGCGCGGCAGTAAACCCATCTCCCGATCAACCTCGCAGGCCGCCCTAAATGCTTTCATGCGCGCCTGCCATGCATCCATAAAATGCATACTACCCTTTCGCGCATAAAAGAGGAAGTCTCATAGAACGATGATGGGGGTTACCATTTTGTCTTAAGCTATTTTGTCGTACAACAATGAAAACTTAACTATTTGTCCACCGTATTTATGCGGCACAACAATGACAAATTAAATAGAAGTAAGAATTTGTGAATAAGATTTCAAAACATCATTCGCAACTGCGTAAGTATCTTTTTAATAGTTGTTGATAAATTGAATGGCTCTGATCTCTAAAATCATATTAATAAATTCACCAAGTCAATCATTAATCGCCTGATAGACGAGTGCCATGAACTTTGGATCAATTTCATTATCATGTGCTCCCCACATCTGACGATAGAGAAGTACTACCATGTTTTCTTTTGGATCAACCCAATAGGTGGTAGAGAATGCGCCACCCCACGAATAAGTACCTTCCTGATTGGGGTGCATGCTGCTTCCTTTTTCGGAAACAATTGCAAAGCCTAAACCAAATTTATTTTCTCCGAGATTTAAATCACCGATCTGATTCATCGTCATCATGCGCACGGTGTTGCGGCTCAACAAACGCTTGCCATTGTATTCTCCACCATTCAGCATCATTTGCAGAAAGATGGCGTAATCATAAATGGTAGATGACAAACCACCTCCACCCGAGAAATATTCTTTCCTTCGGAGGGGAAAGTTCATGTCAAGCTGACCAAAAGCTTTATTCTGAATTTTTAACCCAGTGGAGTCTTCCTGGAAAAAGTTTACCAGTCGTGAAGCTTTTTCTTCAGGCACATTAAAATAAGTATCGTTCATACCTAGCGGAGTAAATATGCGCGTAGTGAAAAATTCATCGAGCGACATGCCCGACCAGATCTCAGCAAGGTATCCCAGCAAATCGATATTTAATCCATAAGTCCATTTTTCACCGGGCTGGTGAAAGAGTGGCAAGCCTCCAAGCCGTATCATGGCATCAGAAAGTTTGCTATCATTCACATCAAGACCAGCAGTAATATTATTTTTAGCGTAGATGGCATTGGCAGCAGGACTTCCAATAGTCGCATAGTCGATACCCGAAGTGTGGCTTAACAAATCGCGAATGGTAATTTGACGCCTGGCTGGAATGGTTGTGTACGTAGTGTCTTTGTCATTGAATTTATCCAATACTTTTGAATCCGCGAAAGCGGGAATGTATTTAGATACAGGTTCATCTAATAGAAATTCCCCTTCTTCATAAAGCATCATGACAGCCACGCTGGTTATTGCTTTGGTTTGTGAGGCAATTCTGAAAATGCCTTCTTTATCCATGAGTGTTTTCGTTTCCAGATTATTATAACCAGTCGATTTATAGTATACGATTTTCCCATGACGAATCACTAAACCTACGGCTCCATTAATCCATCCTTTATTGACCCAATCATTCATAGTGCTGTCTAATCGGGCTAACCGTTCAGAAGAAAAGCCAGCAGATTCTGGTGCAGATTGGGTAATTACTTTTGAATGCTTCTCTGTTTTGGTGCTGCACGAAATGGATGCAACCAGGAGGAAGATAATTGTATATGGTTTCATGGTTTCAGTTTAGGTTCTGAAGTTAACTTTTTCTTTTATTGATTCAATATCCATCCTACCATGATAAACTGTGATGCATTCATGAGGTAAGCATACACACCGCTCAGGGATTAAGATTTTTCAGCATGTTTAATATTTTTTCTGTTTGGGTAGGATAGATGCTGATGAAATGGGTACGGGCCATTTCAGATTTTAAGCTTTTACTATTACCTACACTGACCATGATTTTGTTTGATGCTTTCACTGGCATATGACAGTCGATGCAGTTTTTTCTTAAATCATCTCCTACGCGAGAAGTGAGTTTACAGGTTTTTAGTTGATCGGTTTTTCCTGAATGACAGGTTAAGCATTTGGAAGAAAATGAGGCAAGGTTACCTCTTTCATTTTTGTGAGTATTATGGCAGGAGCTGCAGGTCATGTCGTTACTCAGTGTAAAACATTTGGTAGCCTCTAACATATCATACTGATTGCCGTGCACCTCTGCATTGGAGGAAGTATCAATCACTTGTGGAACAAATGGCTTGGATGCAAGGTTATCACCTGGAAGAAAAAAGAAATCAGGTGATGAACTCGTCAGGTTTGCCGAATGGCATTGTGCGCACAAGTCCAATTGTTGTCTTCTGGTTAGAAATTTTGGATTGGCCACATTTCTGTTTTTTGTTTTAGGATCAATTTCTCCTTCAAAGGAAACATGTCGGGCAGCCGGGCCATGGCAACGCTCACATTGAATACCTAAGATCATGCTGTGTTTGTCGTAATCCGGAGGTGCATTCATCTGGGCAGTTACATCGATATGAGTGCTGTGACAATTTAAGCAGCGCGATATTACTGGTCGGTTGAGAATGATGCGATCGGTTGGATTCCCCGGACTACTTGACCATTGTTTTTCGGGCACCGAATTGGAGACGGGGAGTTGCACGATTTTATTTCCTCGCCAACTGAGATAAGTCTGTCCCTTGGTTCCAGAGCCAGTGACAATATCGAATCGCTGTGCTCCCTGGAATTCATCATTGATGAAACTACTTTGGAAAAGTCCACTGTCGTATTCATTCATCACGACACGATCATTAAATTGAAGAACATTTTCCCCTTCTTTAAAACTTCCCAAAACGGTTGACTTAGATGCTAACGCTGAAGTTTTATTATGAGCCGTATTTAAAAATGTTTGATGAATATCCAGATGACATGAAGCACAACTTTCTGATCCTGCAAATTGGCCACCCTTTGGATGACTGATTTTCTGAACGGGTGTTGAAATGATAAGGGCACTATAGATCAGATAGCCGATTATGAGTATGAACACCGAGCCAATGACTATTCTTTTGAGACTCATTAATTTTACTATTCTTATTATTCAATAAGGATACTGAAATATTACTGGAAAGCCAATTCAATTTATTTATCTTTAAAAGGATAGTAAGTGGTTCTGATTACTTTTATTTTATGCACGCTTCAGGTAATTCTATTCTTCAGTATGTTCATTTGAATGATTACTCCGCCAACCCCAAATAATTGCAGGTAGCGGATTCCATTAAGCAAGCGGTAATGGATGGTCACCTAAAGATCAATGAAACCTTACCATCTTTCAATGAATTGAGTTCCTCACAAGGATGGCCTTTTTCTTGCACTCGTTATTTTTACAAGAAGTTCAGTTAATTCTTTGACCTTCTGCGGGTATTCGTTATAAACATTTTTATCCTCGTGCAAATCGGTATCAAGATTATACAATTGTCCTGCGGGCTCACCCGGCTGAGGTTGTATTTTCGCTGGGGCACTAAAACCTCCCGACCCCAGGTTAGTTATCAATTTCCAAGGCCCTTGTCTTATTGACAAAAAACCAACGGATGAACTATTCACAATAGCAGGCTGGTGGGCAATGAATTCCTCTTTGCCTGTAAGAACAGGGAGTATTGAATAACTGTCTTCCGGTTTGAAAGTTGAGGAACGATTGCCAACCAGTTCCGCACAGGTAGCCATGAGGTTTGCCAGTGTGGTGGTGGCATCGCTGATGGTGCCGGCTTTTACTTTTGCAGGATACCGTACAATAAATGGAACCCTGTGCCCTCCTTCAAAGGCATCTCCCTTCATGCCTCTTAATTCTCCTGCCGCTTTATGATTATAACGTTGAATTAAATTTTCTCGCCAATAGGGGCCGTTGTCACTGGAAAAAATAATCATCGTATTGTCTGAAATCCCCATGCTATCCAAAGTATGTAATAGCTGGCCAACAGCATTATCTACCATCATTACAAAATCGCCATAGTCTCCAGCCTGAGATTTGCCTGCAAAAGTTTCCGTTGGCATCCAGGGTGTATGAGGTGCCGTAATGGGTAAGTATAAAAAGAAAGGATTCCTGAAACCTGCCTGCCCTTTAATAAACTTCTCCGCCATAGTAGTAAATACAGGAAGCACATCATTAAATTGAAATGAAGGCGACATTAAACCCGCTCTCCAGAAAGGACCTGTATATCCCGAATTTAAACTGTTTCCATTTGTTTCGCTGGTAAGTGGCTCTGTCAATAAATGATTTTCCAGGTAGCAATAAGGAGGCATATCAAGCGATGCGGGCAGTATGTATGAATAATCAAAGCCTGCAGTCAGCGGACCTTGTGCAGGTTTTTTTGTGAAATCAATGTGATCGGGATTCATTTCTTTGGTTATCCCATACAAATTTTTCTTGTTGTACTCAGATTTGAGGGAATCACGGTAATCCTCTTTAGGGATCCAATCCAACCCCAGGTGCCATTTACCAATTACTGCAGTGTGGTACGAACTTGCCTTTAGCAACGAAGCAACTGTCGGAAGTCCGCTTTCAATCAAAGTGCGGCTATAGCCATGAAGTACGCCAATGGGGAGCCTGCTGCGCCATGGATACCTGCCAGTAAGGATTGAATAACGGGATGGTGTACAAACAGATGCTGTAGAATGTGCATCGGTAAATCGCATACCTTCTTTCGCCAGACGGTCAATATTCGGTGTTTTGATTTTCCCTTGTGGATTATAAGCCGAAACATCGCCATACCCCAGATCATCGGCCAGTATATAAATGATATTGGGCAGCGCATTTTTATTTTGACCGTGAACGGCAAGCGGTTGTACTACCAATACCACGATTAAAATCAAGAACACCCTTGTTACTTCCACCGATTTTATTTTCATACTAAACTGATATTGTTGACTTATAACTATCCGAAAGACTACTTTACAAAGAAGCGAAAAAAGCTCCAACCTTTGAGGTGTTTGACTCTTAAAGGAATGAGCCTCTTACCCAAAAACAAAAATAACAATAAGCCCGTAATCCGGCAGGTAATTGATTTATAGCCATTCCATATACTCCTTTCACCGGTAAAGAAATATCAACGTGATATGTATAGCCATAAGAACAAGACCTGCTATCAATTCATGGTCCTGGTACATCGTCCATGTTTACATGATAATTTGTAAGTCCAGTTCTAAATCACTACTCAATGGTAAACTCAAACTCGCAAGGTGCATAATTTGTAAAGTACAGGCACTCGGCTTGCAACTTGGGGAGTGCACCTCTTAATTGGGTCCATTTATGGGCTTTGGTACCTGGTCCTATTTTTATCCTGTCGTTGCCTTTTTGATATGTTGCATATTCTCCGTTGTTGATCAGGTAAGAATTTTCAATACCTTTTTTGTGCTGTACATTGGTGAGCGTTCCACCTTTGCGAAATGCCAGCTCAACGGTAACGGGCAAATTCTGAGGGCCATCAACAGAAATTTTTATCCTGGCTTTCCCATTTGTTTCTGTGAGATAAATTTTTGTGAGAAGGGTTTGGGTTTCTGATAGCAGTCTTTCTGTTCGGGGCACTTGCCCCCAGGCTTCCCCATCAGCCGGTATTTTTTCTTTGGGCAGCGGTTGATAATATGAACCCTGCATACTTGATGACAATATATATGTATCCGCCTCTTTCTCTAATTGCTGACTTTGAAACTGTCCCTTTCCAAAAAATGCAGATGAAAGGCGTACACCCTCCAGTGCGGCTTCACCTTTGAAATAGGTAAAGAAGGTAGCATTGTTAGTCATAATAGACATATCCACACCGTTATCCATGATCCTCACCATATCAGAATACTTGAAATGCTTGTGATAGCTAGTTGGCAATGGTGTTGGTTTGGGCAGGTCTTGCAGCAAACTGGAATCTTCAAGAAAATAGGGCAGCATGTATGCTAACTGAATTGGCTTAACCGTTTGTTGGATGTAATTTATCATACCTGAATAATGGCTGTCTTTATCTAAGATCGCCATATCGTTATAGGCGAGATAATAACCGGCCATGTTGCTCTGATTATATTGGTCTTGCCTGTTTGATGACTCAGTTACTATCTCACCATTGGAATGGACAAAATAAAAGGTCATGTTCAGGTTCTTTCGAACGTGATCATAGAGATAGTTATAGTTCATCTTTTTTGCCAGTGCAATAAGGCTCCTGTTGGTGATTGGAGTATAAACAGCTGTGCTTCTTTCATTATACTGGCCGTCCGAATCAATATCTATTTTTTCGGACAGCCATTGATCAACTCTGGCTTTGTACATCGGGTTGGGAAAGAATGTGTAGAGCCAGGCCAATGCTCCCGATATCACCCAACGATGATTGGGAGTGTGAATGCCTCCGGCAGAAAGTGCTTTGCCCGCATTGAGCATGTATTGTTTTATAATGCCTGGAAATTCGCCATAGTTTAATTTATTGTTTTTCAACATGATTGAGTAGGCAAGGGAAACAGGATAGATTGTAAAACCCAGATCGGGTGTTGAATGAAAGTTGGTTGACGGCAAATCAATAGTGCCGTCCTCATGTTGCAGGTTCAACAATCCACGGGCAGCGAGTGTCATACGTTGAAGTATTTCATTCGAACGATAATATTCAGATTCGGGCGATACATAGCTGCACATGAGTGTTTGTATCAAGCCCGATGTACCACCTGGCGACACCACGCTGTCCTGGTCGAACACAACCCCGTAAAAAGGTTTTTCCTTATCAGTCAGTTGCCTGCTCAACGCATTGGGTATTTGCTCATCATTAATCTTAATAAACTCCACCAGCAATTCTTTCTTGCTATATGGATATTTAATTCCCTGGGCATTTGACAGGTTGAAATATAGAGTTACCAAAATACAAACGAGTAGTAACTTGTTGCAGATGATCATATCAGTGGTTGAAGTTTTCATTTTATCAGTGATCGTTCAATTGTTTTCTATAAGGCTATTGAGTTCCAATGGAAAATATAAAGTCTTTGCATGAATAATTTACATACCTATCCGAAAGACTACTTTACAAAGTAGCGGAAAAAGTTCAAACTTTTGAGGTATCTGACTCTCAAACGAATGAGCCTCTTACGCAGAAACAAATATTACAGTAAACAATTAATCCATAAGCTATTTAATAGCGTCACCTCAACTGCTCTGATCATCGGTTAAGAATATCAAAGTAGCATAATGTAAAGGACTTACGATCAATTCTTAGCCTTTGAAAACCAACGTTGATACGATATGACCAGAACTGGGAAAGCATTGAATGCAATGGCTGTACATGGTGGAAGGGAGATTGCATTAAACCATTCTTATACCATACTGCTTACCAGATGACTTCCTATATGCATCGGGCACTCATTCTTGTAAATCAAATTAAAGTTAATATTTTAGTGCTAAACCCAGGTTATTTAAGTCTGCAAAAATTAATAATTAGTTTAACTGTTCTAGTATGAAAAAGGTAAACACTTTTCTGCCTGTTTTGATATTGGTTATTACCAGTTGCCAGTTGCTATGTGCAAATCCTCAACCCGAATCCAAAAAACCTAATATAGTTTTCATATTAGTGGATCAATGGAGGGCGCAGGCAACAGGATACTCAGGGGATAAAAATGTAAAAACACCTAACATTGATAGGTTAGCCTCAAGCAGCATGAATCTCAAGAATGCTGTCTCAGGAATGCCGGTTTGTTCGCCTTTCAGGGCATCGTTAATGACGGGTCAATACCCGTTAACACATGGGCTTTTTATGAACGATATTATGCTTGATACGGCTAAGACAACTATTGCAGAAGTATATCTTAAGCATGGATATAGCACCGGCTTTATAGGGAAATGGCATATTGACGGACATGGGAGGAGTTCATTCATTCCGAAAAACAGACGGCAGGGTTTTCAATATTGGAAGGCACTTGAATGTACGCATGACTACAATCGTTCAGCCTATTACTCCGCAGATTCGGATAAGAAATTATTCTGGGATGGATATGATGTAATCGATCAAAGTAATGATGCGTGCGAGTATATAAGTGAACAGTCTAAGAGTGCAAAACCATTCGCGCTTTTTATTTCCATGGAACAAACAACAGCCCTATGAAGAAAGTATATGGGTTCCGTTTTTGATTCACTATCCGGCTGTTTTTGGAAATGAAGGAAAAACTTCACCTGTTCTTCTCAATTCGACTGATATTATGCCAACATTATTGGGGTTATCAAATATCCAGATTCCCAGGTCGGTGGAAGGAACAGACTTTTCGGGAGTCTTATCAGGCAATAAAAAAGACAAGGTTGAATATACCCTCATTTCCTGTGTACAGCCCTTTGGCCAATGGTCCAGAAAAAGAGGAGGCAAGGAATTCCGTGGTATTGTAACTACCCGATATACCTATGTTAAAGATCTCAGTGGTCCATGGTTATTGTTTGATAATGAAAAAGATCCCTTTCAATTAAATAACCTGATTGGGAATGATAACTATTCTGCAATAGAAAAAAAGTTGGAAAAGCAGTTGCGAAAATCTTTAAAAGTCAGGAAAGATGAATTCATGCCTGGGTTGGAATATGTAAAAAAATGGAATTATGTGCTCGATGCAACCGAAACTATTCCATATAACAAAATAAATTATGCGGGGAAGCCAATTATTGAATGATTAATAAAATGGAGTGTTTACTTTTTGGATTAAAAATAATGAAAGCAATTAGAAACCAGATAAGGTTTTGGGCACGCGCATCATTCGTGGCAATGTTTGTTACCATCTTCATATCGTGCAGTGAAAAAAAAACCGAGAAGCCTAATATTATTTTCCTGCTTACGGATGACCACCGGTGGAATGCACTGGGCGTTATGGGAAACCCGATTATAAAGACACCTCATCTTGATAAACTGGCCAGAGAGGGAGTTCTGTTTCAAAATGCCTATGTTACCACCGCCATTTGTATGGCGAGCAGGGCAAGTTTCTTAACAGGACAGTATCAATCCAGGCATGGGATCAATGACTTTAAAACTAGCCTTGGTGCCGAAGCATTAAAAAACACCTACCCCATAATTTTGAAAAAAGCCGGATATCGCATCGGCTTTATTGGTAAATACGGAGTTGGAAATCCAAAAGATCAACCAAAAAGTGAATATGATTTCTGGGAATGTGCCACCAAAACACAACCTGATTACGACAACACAGATGAAAATGGAAATCATATTCACCACACAGATAAAGTAGATCAGGATATCAGTCGGTTTTTAAAACAATACGGTCAACAAACTCCTTTTTGTCTGTCAGTAAGTTTTAAAGCACCGCATGAGCAAGATGGTAATCCACCTGAATTTATCGTGCAAGAGCGTTTTAAACACCTCTATGAAAATGACAGCATACCGATGCCTGACACCGCAGACCCGAAGTACTGGGAAAGCTTTCCAACCTTTTTCCGCACCAATGAAAATATTGCACGAAGCAGATGGATACCTCTTTTTTCAACCCCGGCACTTCATCAGGAAACAGTGAAAAACTATTATCGCCTGATTACGGGTGTAGATGAAGTGGTGGGCAACATCATGAAACAGCTGAAAGAAAAACAACTTGATAAGAATACCATTATCATATTCATGGGTGATAATGGTTTTTACCTGGGCGAGCATGGCATGGAAGGCAAATGGTATGGACATGAAGAATCTATCCGTGTGCCTTTGATCATTTACGATCCACGACAGGGAAATGAATTTAAAAATATAGTATCCGATCAGATAGCTCTCAACATAGACATTGCCCCCACCATACTGGGTTATGCTGGCGTGGATGCTCCTGAAGTAATGCAAGGAACAGACTTGCGGGTATTGACAAGCGGAAAAAACAAGCCACTGGACAGGCAGGATTTTTTCTATGAGCATACTTTTATGGGTAGCCCTCAATTACCAAAAGTGGAAGGTGTGGTGAGTAGAGAGTTGAAATACATAAAATTTATTGAACATGATTATGAAGAACTCTATGATCTGAAAAATGATCCGCATGAGAAAATAAATCTGGCGAAAGAGACTTCCTATCAGGAACAAATTATTCAATTGCGAAACCGTTATAAGGAGTTAAAGGAGAAAGTAAAATAAATGCATTACGAACGCTTTCCTAATTCGTAACTTCAATTCTTGAAATTAGAATTATTTAGAGATTATGGCTACGTTATTAGTAAAAGACCGGATGAGTTCGCATTTTAATGAGACAATTTGCTCTATCTTGTCGAAATAAATAGGTAGTTTTTGGTTTGAATGGTTCTGATTACTTTTAGTTTTTATGACCATCCCTGATAGATCAATTCTTCAACACATCCACCTGGATGATTATTCTGCGAATCCCAAATATCTGCTAGTAGCGGATTCCATCAAGCAAGCGGTAATGGATGGTCATTTGAAAATCAACGACACCTTGCCATCCATCAATGATTTGAGTTTTGAACTCGCGGTTTCCCGCGATACGATTGAAAAGTCTTATCGCAAATTGAAAAGTGATGGAATACTGGGATCAGTGCCCGGCAAAGGATTCTTTATAAAAACTACTGAGATTGAAAAGCAGTTGAAAGTCTTTCTCTTGTTCAATAAACTCAGTGAGCATAAGAAAATTATTTATGATGCATTTGCCGATGCACTTGGCGACAAGGCCTCCATCGATTTTTATATCTACAACAACGACTTTTCCATTTTTAAAAAGTTAATGGCCCGTCATGTAGGAGCCTATTCCCATTATGTTATCATCCCTCATTTCATCGAGGGGCATGAACATGCGTATCAATTGATCGACTCACTGCCGAAGGACAAACTGTTATTACTCGATAAGCTGATTCCCCAGGTTAGGGGTGAATATGCAGCCGTGTATGAGAACTTTGAGAAGAATATTTATGAAGCCATGGAGCAGGCGCTGCCACAGCTTTCAAAGTATCATTCCATCAAACTGATTTTTCCAGAGCAAACATACTACCCCATAGAGATTGTTAAGGGTCTGAAGCGATTCTGTGATCAGTATGCATTTAATTTTTCGATGATTCATGCAATAGGAAAGAGTGCCATAGAAAAGGGTTCGGTGTATATCAATGTGATGGAGCGAGATCTGGTGATCCTGATTGAAAAAATCCTTGAACAAAAATTACTGGTGGGGAAGGAAGTAGGCGTTATCTCGTACAATGAAATTCCTTTGAAGAAAATCATTCTCAATGGCATCACCACGGTTTCTACCGATTTTCATCTGATGGGCAAAAGGGCTGCTCAACTTATCCTGGATAATTCCCATGATCATGTTGAAGTCCCTTTTCATCTGACGTTGCGCGATTCGCTTTAGCGTTAATAGTCCCTTTTTCGTAATTTAGTTTATGCTAACATGGACTCCGTATGTGATGGTGCGCATTGCACTGTTTTTTTCAGCTGGCATCCTGTTGGGTATTTATCAACCTGATTTAATCGAAGAGCATTTTTTCCTGATCATATTATTAGCGATCGTTCCAGCTTATTATATCGGCTTTTTGCTTTTCCGAAATCGTCATGCCATACGCTTGTTTACGGGCATGTTTGGCTTGATTGCGATTTTTCTTTTTGGATATCTTCATCTTTTATATTCTACGGAATCACGATCGGAGGATCACATACTTTCTGTTAAAGATCCTGTTCAATACTATGAGGCCACCGTAAGGGGCGCTCCTGAATCGAAATCTAAATCGTGGAGAATTGAGGTAGAAGTTACTAAAGTCAAAACAAATGAGTGGCTGCACAAGAAGGGTAAAGTTCTACTCTATATCTCAAAGAAATCAATTGACATAATTCCATGGCACTATGGTGATCGCTTATTGATCAAAGGAAACCCGGTTGAATTGAAACCGCCTGCCAATCCCTATGAATTTGACTTCAAACGGTTTCTGGGATTCAAAAACATTTATCATCAGCAATTTGCTTTCGCTAATCAGATTCAGAAAGTTGAAGACACGAAGAGAAAGGGTTTTATCTATTATTCCCTTAAAGCAAGAGCATGGGCTTCATCGGTTTTGAAAGAATATATTGATGGTGAGCAGGAGCAAGTAATCGCGGCAGCATTGGTGCTGGGCGTAACCGAAGGCATCGACACCGATTTGCAAAACGCTTATGCTGCCAGTGGTGCCATGCATGTGCTGGCCGTATCCGGGCTTCATGTAGGAATTATTTATGCGATACTTCTTTTCTTGTTACGCCCTCTAAGCCGGTTTGCCTGGAGCCGTTGGGTGGTGTTCATGATTAGTATTGTTTGTCTTTGGTCGTTTGCATTTGTTACAGGGTTATCCCCTTCGGTACTTAGGGCTGTTACGATGTTTTCGTTTATTGCGTTGGCACGACCATTGGGTTGGCGCACCAACATTTATAATACCTTGGCGGGATCCGCTTTTCTGCTCTTGTTGTTCAATCCTTATCTCATCATGTCGGTAGGGTTTCAATTGTCTTACCTGGCCGTGTTAGGCATTGTGTATTTGCAAAGACCTCTTTATGATCTATGGGAAATTGAAAATCGGGTAGGTGATTGGATCTGGCAAATCACCTGTGTGTCTATCGCGGCACAGATTTCTACGTTCGCTTTGGGGATGTTATACTTTCATCAGTTTCCGGTCTACTTTTTAGTTTCCAACCTCTTTGTGATTCCTCTATCGACATTAGTGTTGGTGATTGGAGTTTTACTTTTGATCATCAGCGCCTGGTCGTCAGCGGCATGGCTAATGGGGGTTGTACTAACCTATATGATTAAGGCCCTCAACTGGATTGTTTTTTATGTAGAGGACATGCCGTTTAGTCTTATAGAAGAGATACATCTTACGACCATGCAATGTTGGGTGATCATGATTTTTTTACTGGGTTTGGTTTTCACGATTGAATTCAAATCGATACGCTGGTTATACCTTTCGGGAGTTTGTTCATTAGTCCTGATCGCTACACAATGGATTCATTTCAATGATTCGATAAAACGCAAGCAATTTGTAGTGTATAGTGTCAATGGATTTTCGGCCATGGAGTGGATTGATAATGGCCAAAGTTATTTCATGGGCGATTCAGCTTTACTACATGATCAGGAACGGATGCGTTTTCATATCCGGCCCAACCAACTGAATAGCGGAGTCACGATGGTTCATATCAACTTACCTTTTCAAAAAGAACTGCAACACGGAGTGAGTATATCTCAATGGAATGGGAATTCTATTGCCTTTATTCAACACAAGAATTATTCGTTACCCGAATTGGCCGAAATGGATTATCTTGTCGTTGCTAAGAATTCCATTAATACAAATAAATTGGTTAACCCTCTGAAGGTAAAGAAGGTAATACTGGATGGAAGCAATTCCACCTGGTATATCCATCAATGGAAAGAGTTTTGTGCGAAGAAGAACATCTCTTTGCATGCTGTTTTGGAAGAAGGTGCATTTGTTTTAACTGAGTGATATGAGTCTGGTTATTTTTACAGTGAAAGATCGTGTTGGCTACATCACGTTGAACCGTCCGGATAAGCGAAATGCGTTAAGTCATGAATTAGTAATTGAATTAACTGATGCTTTCGATAAAGCGGAACAGGATTCATCCGTAAAAGTAGTAGTACTGAAAGCGGCAGGAGAAGCATTTTGTGCCGGAGCTGATTTGGCTTATTTGCAACAGCTTCAGAATTTTTCCTTTGAACAAAATCTTGAAGACTCCAGACAACTCAAAAACCTGTTCCTGAAAATCTATCAGTTAAAGAAAGTAGTCATAGCCCAGGTGCAGGGTCACGCGCTGGCAGGTGGTTGTGGCTTAGCAACGGTTTGTGATTTTACCTTTGCCGTCCCTGAAGCTAAGTTTGGTTATACCGAAGTGAAGATTGGATTTATCCCCGCGTTGGTATCGGTGTTTCTGATCCGTAAAGTAGGCGAACACAAAGCCAAACAACTTTTACTGACAGGCGAAGTGATTAAAGCACAAGAGGCATTGACACATGGCCTCATCAATCAGGTTGTGAATGCAGAAGAACTGGAACAAATAGTTTTTGACTTTGCATCCAACCTGATTCGATCCAATTCAGGACAATCCATGCAATTGACAAAACAATTGATTGCGCAAGTTCAATCTTTGTCGCTCGAAGAAGGCTTAGAGCAAGCCGCTCTGATGAATGCTCACGCCAGGTCTACCGAAGATTGCAAGGCAGGCATTGCTGCGTTTTTGAATAAACAAGCATTGAAGTGGTAACCTCTTCAGAAATTCTTAAGCAGTATTGGGGCTACTCGCAGTTTCGTTCGCCTCAGGATAAAATCATTGAGGCGGTGATGAACAAGCAGGATGTTGTAGCGATACTCCCGACAGGGGGAGGCAAATCGGTTTGCTTTCAGGTGCCCGCGTTAATGCAGGAAGGAATCTGCCTCGTAATCACTCCACTTATTGCGTTGATGCAAGATCAGGTGAAGCAACTAAAGCAGTTGGGTATCGCAGCGGTGTCCATTCATTCCGGCATGCACAAACGTGAAATTGACATCACGCTTGATAATTGTGTTTACGGAAATAATAAATTTCTTTATCTATCACCCGAGCGTTTGCAAACGGAACTCTTTCAGGAGCGGGTAAAGAAAATGAACGTGAACCTGGTAGCTATTGACGAAGCTCACTGTATTTCACAATGGGGTTACGATTTCAGGCCACCCTACCTGCAGATTGCTGAACTCCGAATCGTTAAACCCGATGTTCCGTTTATTGCGCTCACCGCTTCGGCTACACAATTAGTGAAGGAAGATATTATCAGCAAGCTGGAGTTAAAATCCGCACAGGTATTTCAAAAAAGTTTTGCACGCGATAATCTTTCGTTTGTTGTCCGTAGGACGGAGACCAAAGAAAAGAAGCTGTTGGAGGTATTACGAAAAGTGAGTGGAGCAGCCATCGTATATGTGCGATCACGCAAAGCAACCGTAGCACTGGCAAAGTTTTTAGAAAAAAGTGGCATTTCGGCCACGTACTATCATGCCGGATTGAATCATGCCGAGCGCATGACTCGTCAGGATGAATGGATCTCCAACCGCAGCCGGGTGATGGTGGCCACGAATGCTTTTGGCATGGGCATCAACAAAGCGGATGTGCGTGTAGTGTTGCATATGGATTTGCCCGAAAATCTGGAATCCTACTATCAGGAAGCAGGAAGGGCAGGGCGTGATGGCAATCGATCTTATGCGGCTATGATTTTTCATGAGGTGGATGTATTGGGGCTGCGCAGCAAAGTGAAGCAATCACAACCTGATATAGATCAGTTGAAGATCGTTTATCAGGCCCTGGCAAACTATTATCAGATTGCATTGGGAAGCAGTCAGGGGGAGAGTTATGATTTTGAAATCGATGCGTTCTGTAAAAGGTTCGATATGAAATCAGTTACCGTTTATCCGGTGCTGAAAAAGCTGGAAGAGTTTGGTCTGATCGAATTGAATGAAAGTTTTTATCGTCCATCGGTGTTGCATATCTCCATGGATAAAAAGCGCCTTTATGAATTTCAGGTTGCCCATGTGCGATATGATTTGCTGATCAAGACCCTGATGCGATTGTATGGTGGCGAACTGTATGCTGATTTCACCACCATCTCGGAGACCCAGATTGCGCAGGTCATGAAACTCACGGCTCAGGAAGTGAAGATTGAACTGGAACAACTCCACAAGCTTCAGTTGATGGTGTATGAGCCAAAGAATGAGAGCCCGAAATTAACTTTTATACTCCCACGTCAGGATGCCGGGCGCCTTCCCATCGACAGGGTAGAGTTTGACAGAAGGAGGGACCTTCATTTTGCCAAGATGGAAGCGATGATTAACTATGTAGAGCAAGATCATCGTTGCCGCATGCAACTGATTCAGGAATATTTTGATGAGGTAACGTATGAAGTGTGTGGCATGTGTGATGTGTGCATACAAAGGAAGAAGCGTGAAAACCTCGAAGCACTTCATGATTACGAAAACCAGATCAAGTATTTACTCGGGCAGAAATCGGTAGCGGTGGAAGAGCTTGAAACGTTGGTGGACCCCAAAGACAAAGAGTTATTTATTGAAGTTGTTCGTGAATTGGTTGATGCCGGTGAAATCTATTATGATGAGCTCTGGACACTGCACCTTCAAAGAAAAAATAATAGTGATTGATATATGAAATTAGAAAAGACACTCTATCAAAGGAGCTATCTCTATTTTATTGTTTTCTTCCTTTTTGTGCTCTCGGCCTTTTGGTTCACGTATTTCACCAGGCTGCCGGACCAGGATAATTATAGAATGCACGCCCATGGTATCGCATTGATACTTTGGTGTTCCATGCTCATCGTGCAACCCTATCTGATACGAACGAATCAATACAGACTGCATACAACAGTTGGTACAGTTTCCTATGCGCTGGTTCCGGTGCTGATGTATACCACCATGGATTTGCTCCATAACCGATTGCATGTAAACCCTACCTTGGGCACCATGGATTTTTTCTTTGTAGCGCTGGTATTGAATGCGCTGGCGGCTTTCGCGATTTTTTATGGACTTGCCATTTATCATAGAAAGAAGCCTACGATTCACGCGCGCTACATGATCTGCACCGTCTTTCCAATGTTCACTCCTGTAACCGATAGAATCATCGGTATTTATTTCCCTTCCATAGCACCATACCTTCCTACCATCGAACAAAATCCCATTGCTCCTGTGGTCGGTTTTGCTATGGCCGACCTGATCCTGATTGGATTGAGTATTTGGGATTGGAAGGCACACCAGCGATGGAATGTTTTTCCCTTTGCGTTAGTAGTCTTGTTGCTCTATCATTATTCGGTGATGAACTTTTACAAGTTTGAATTCTGGAAGTCATTTAGTATGTGGTTCTTCGAGCTATAGATTAACCGCTTTGGCAACGTGCTCCTGTATCCGATCTAAAATACTTACCGTTCATGACAATAATCATTTGACTTTAGATATAGATTAAATAAGTTGTATGCGGATAATTAAATTAACACATCATGAAACATACACGCAGAAATTTTTTGAATACAACAACCAAGGCAGCCGTAGCTGCAGGGCTGGCCACAACATTACCCTGGGAGACATTTGCACAGGCGAAAGGCCTGATCTCCGCCAATGACAAAATCAACGTAGGCCTCATCGGAGTCAATGGCATGGGCTGGTCAGACTTAACCTCTTTCATGAAGATACCCGAAGTGAATGTTGCCGCCTTGTGCGATGTGGATGATAATGTACTCAACTTTCGTAAGTATGAACTGGCTAAAAATGGAGTTCAAACCAAGACCTACACCGACTATCGCAAGATGCTTGAGAACAAAGACCTTGATGTGATTGTCATTGGCACACCTGATCATTGGCATTGCCTGCAAATGGTAGAAGCTTGCGAAGCTGGCAAAGATGTGTACGTAGAAAAACCAGTGGGTAACTCTATCGAAGAGTGTAATGTGATGGTGGCGGCACAAAAGAAATATAATAAAGCCGTGCAGGCAGGGCAGTGGCAACGTAGTATGCCTCACTTCGTGGATGCATTGAACTTTATAAAATCAGGTAAGCTTGGAAAAATTCGTACGGTGAAAGCATGGGCTTATCAGGGATGGATGCGCAACATCGAAGTGAAACCCGATGGACCTGTGCCTGCCGGTGTGAACTACGATATGTGGCTCGGTCCCGCACCTAAGAGAGCATTCAATCCTAACCGTTATCATTTCAATTTCCGTTGGTTTTGGGATTATGCCGGTGGCTTGATGACCGATTGGGGTGTACATTTAATTGATTATGCGTTGCTGGGTATGGATGCATCGTTCCCTAAATCAGCCGTAGCATTGGGTGGCAAGTATGCCTATCCGGATGGCGCTCACGAAACTCCGGATACGATGGCCACTGTGTATGAGTTTGATGGTTACAATATGATTTGGGAACAAGCACAAAGTATCAGCAATGGTAACTATGGCAAGGATCACGGCATCTCCTACATTGGCAACAACGGCACGCTGGTGTTGTGGCGTGGTGGCTGGGAGGTGATATCCGATGAAAAGAGAATGGAGGCTATTCCTGTTCAACCTAATAAAGGTTCAGGACTCGATCTTCATACCGTGAATTTCATTCAGGCTGTGAAGAGCCGTGACTTCAGTAAATTAACCTGTTCGATTCAGGCCGGAGCACATGTGGCCACCGTGTGCCAGATGGGTAACATCTCATACAAAACAGGAGGGAAGGTAAGCTGGGATTCAGCCAAAGGAAAATTCAATGAAGAGAAAGCAAATGCATTGATGGCTGCGAAGTATAACAACGGTTATAAATTGCCCAAGGCATAGCGCGATCGTTCGAGGATGGACCAAAAATTTGATTACATCGTTATCGGCTCTGGCTTCGGTGGATCAGTGTCGGCCATGCGCCTGGCGGAGAAAGGGTATTCCGTATTGGTGATTGAAAAGGGAAAGCGTTGGCAGGCTAACGACTTTCCGAAAACCAATTGGAACGTAAGTAAATATCTGTGGCTGCCGCTGCTCAAATGTTTTGGGTTTCAAAAGCTCACCTTCTTCAAGGAAGTCTTTATCATTTCTGGTGTTGGTGTTGGGGGAGGTTCGTTGGTGTATGCCAACACGCACATGATGCCCAAAGAAAGTTTTTACACAAACCCGATATGGTCGCACCATAAAGATTGGAAATCAGTATTGACTCCATTCTATGAGAAAGCGAAGTTCATGCTGGGTAGCGAAAAATTCACGAAGGAATACGAAGAAGATAAAATCCTGAAGTCCGTAGCCGATGACATGGGGCAGGGCGCATCCTACGATCGCGTGGATTATGTAGGTGTGTATTTAGGAGATACTAAAAAAGAGAAAGATCCTTACTTCAAAGGATTGGGCCCATTGCGCAGGGGCTGCATTGAATGCGCTGGCTGTATGGTGGGCTGCAGGCATAACGCTAAAAACACACTCGATAAAAATTATCTCTGGTTTGCTGAAAATATGTTTGGGGCAAAAGTGCAGGCAGAAACGCTGGTCACTAAAATTGAATATGTTAATAACGAGTACCATATTCATACGGAGCAAAGCACTGCCTGGTTCGGAAAGAAAAAGCAAACCTTCATGGCGAAGGGATTGGTAGTAAGTGGTGGCGTGTTGGGCACGATGAATCTTTTGCTTAGACAGAAGCATGTGTACAAAACATTGCCGGATCTCTCAGATCAATTAGGTGAGAACATCTTAACCAACTCCGAGATGCTATCCGGAGTAGTATCTGCCGATCGGAAATTAAATCATGGCGTTGCCATTAGTTCCATATTTAATCCGGACGAACATACGCATATAGAGCTATGCAAATTTCCTGATGGCTCCGGAGCAATGGTCAGGCTTGCGGCCATGGCTGCGGGCAACGGTACACCGATCGTGAGAACGCTTAAGATGTTCGGCAACATGATTACCCAGCCCTGGAATTTTCTTCGATCTCTATTCAATTTTAAGTTGGCGGAGACGAGCATCATATTTCTGATTATGCAGTCATTACCCAATGCGATGCAGATGAAATTGAGAAAAGGGATCTTTGGTCCAAGGCTCATCATGAGCAATGATTCTGGCCAAAAGGTGCCGAGCTTTATTCCCATCGGCCAAGATGCATTGTATCGCTATGCAAAAAAAGTAAACGGTGTGCCTCATAATGCGATCGGTGAGATCATGTTTGGCCTTGCCTCCACGGCTCACATTCTGGGCGGCTGCCCTATGGGTAAAACTAAATACGAAGGTGTAGTTGACGAAAACTTCAAGGTGCATGGCTATCCCAATTTCTATATTCTGGATGGGAGCATCATGCCTTGTAATCTGGGAGTGAACCCTTCACTGACGATCACCGCATTGAGTGAGTATGCGATGGATAAAATCAATATAAAAGAAGGAACATCTGCACTTAGCCTTGATCAAAGACTAAGAGCAGTTTGATCACATGCTCGTTATTTTAAACTCTACTCTGCGGTTGATTTCACGTCCGTCCTTTTCATCATCGTTAGAGACGATCGGTTTGGTTTCACCGTAACCGATGGTAGTAACTCTGCCCGCATCGATACCTTTAGAAGTAAGGAATTTTTTCACAGCCTTAGCTCTTCGTTCTGATAGGTTATGATTGTAGGCTATAGTTCCTCTATTATCCGTATGGCCAGCAATTTCAATGGACATCGTTGGTTTATCCTTCAGCATCTGAACCACTCTTTCCAGTTCAGGGAAAGATTCCTGCTTAAGCACTGCTTTATCAAAATCAAAGAATACGCTGTTCATGGTGAACATGGCATTCTCTTCAATATGCACTACTTCGATAGGTCTTAGCCTAAAGACAATTTGTTTTTTGTCCTTTCCTGCATTACGAAGGTCAAGAGTCTGGCTTTCTGATATGAAGTCTTTTGACTCTGCACGAATGCTGTAAAGGAATCCAATAGGAAGTTTGATTTCAAACTCTCCGGTTTTAGGATCGGATTGCCAGATTCCCATGTCCTTGCCATCAGGCAGACGTTCATAAATTATTTTAGCACCGATCGGAGTATCCGTTCTTGCGTCCACCAGCTTACCGGCTACCGTAACCCAATCTTCCGGTGATTGGATGATCGGAAGTTTCACATTAAAAATGTCCGTATTATTTTCGGATACACCCCGTGAGTAGTAAGCATAATCACTATTGGCCGGAATATTGAAGAATAAATCTTCGAGCGGTGAGTTGATGGTATTGCCCATATTCTCAGGGGTTGACCAATTGGTCCAGCTATCATCCAGTCTTTTTGAAACATAGATATCACTGCCACCAAAACCACTGAATCCTTTTGAAGAGAAGAAAAGAGTTTTGTCATCGATAGATAAAAATGGTGAAGATTCTTCCGCAGCAGTATTAATCACTTTGCCCAGATTTAAAGGCTCTGTCCATACGCTGTCATCCTGCATAAAGGTCACATACAAATCCCGGTCTCCTTGCGAATCATCTCTTTGCACCGACATCAGAAGTGTTTTACGATTATTGGTCAGGAAGTAATTGGCCTTCTCATTGTAATTATAATCATTGACAATGTTCAGGTTTACAGGCTTTGTCCATAGCCCGCCTACATGTGAGCTGATAGAAACACCGGCAACACTTTTTTTGCCATCCTTTATATATCGATTACCGAGTACCATGATGACAGACTTTCCATCCGGTGTAGATGAAATTGTATTGGCAAAGTTTGGATAGGCATTATTGAATTCCGTACCCATGTTTTTAGCCAGTGTCCATTTACCATTATCATCCAATTCAGAGTACCAGATGTCTTCCTTATCTTCTACGCCACCAACGTTCTGAGGATGGTTCTTACGACTGAAGTAAAGTACTTTACCATCGGGAGAGAGGAGTGGATTGTATTCATTGTATTCACTGTTTACGTTTTTATCCAATTGCTCAATTAGGATGCCCGCTGCTAAATAAGCAGCCAATGGAATGTCAGCAATGATGGGATAGCTTGAATCCGAAATAGCAACAGCATCAATTCCAAAATAATCTGCAATGGCAGCTCCGTCAAATTCCAATTTAATGGCTGTTACTTTATAAGTTGTGGGTTCAAAAAATACGGTGAGCATGCGTCCCTTCAGTGGTATTGAACTGGGACTAAGAGTATAAACCTCATATTCGGCACCTGCTTCATCATAGGCCAGAATACGAGAGATTGCGCTGGGGTTATAAGATTCCGCAACCGCCACTTGCCTTACGTTTAATGGCGTGTCGAAACCCAGTTTGAGAAATTCCTTTTTGTTAGGCTTATCAGGCACCCACGCATTGGGATTTTCTCCACCGGCCGGCAGGACGTTTGGTTTACCCAACGCCTGCTGGGCTGAGTATTGCCCGGGCGAAAGTTCAGATGAGAATTCAATTACTTTAGATGCCCACTGCACGACCTGTGCAGATGAATCGAAGCATACTAATGAGATAAGCGCAACTAGCAGACGTTTCATAGAAAAATTTAGCTGATAAACATAAGCAAAAATCAGATAATCTTACATGTATAACTATACTGGTTAATAGTTTTTAAGGAAACTATTTAAAATGATACGGTCTGTAGGAATTCCTTCATATGGAAAGAGTATTTATCAATTACTTTTAGGGGAATTTTTCAATTGTTTTTTGCATAACACAAGCAGAACGCTATATTTGCACCCTGTTTTTAAAGGTCCGGTAGTTCAGCTGGTTAGAATGCCTGCCTGTCACGCAGGAGGTCGCGGGTTCGAGTCCCGTCCGGACCGCAGAATAGGCCCCATATCGTAATGATTTGGGGCTTTTTTATTATTATAGTGGTCAAGGTTATGGTCTTAATTTTCTGAAAATTATTAATCACTAAAACAACTAAATCCAAAGCATCGAAGACCATCAAGAACAAAGTGTCAAGAAACTTAATCTCTGTGATTTCTCTGTTGCCTTTTTCAGCACGTTATTTCTTCGTGGTTAATTTTGCCAGGGCAGAACCATGTGATTGGATTGTGCCACATAGTTGCATCCTTATTTGACATAGTACTTCTTACTGATCGCAAAGCAGGATGGCAATAAAAGCAAGAACGGTAGTGCCTGAGCATAATCCACCTCACTGTATGAGGCCCCGATCTTGAGAGTATCGTAATACTTCTCCCTCTTTAAGTAGTAATTAATCTCACTGGGTAAGCTCCAGGCAACGTTACCAATGTAGCTTTGACAGGAACCACTTCTCCAGCAACCTTGCAGCCCGGCCGTTCCCATCAGTAAAGGGGTATATTTTAACGAAGACACGGTGAATAAATGAGGCGTAATGGAAACATTCATCCATGGTTAATTTTTTTGCCCTCAAGTCAGCTATATCAGTGAATAACAACTTCGTTTCTTTACCTGTAATTTCCTTATCGGCTCCACGATAGACGGTGAACAAAATATTACCAACTTTTACGTCCTTATCCCTTACTTTACCCTTGTAACGATCGTCCATAGAAAAATTGCGGCTCAATATTTTATGGACTTTAAATAAATTTGGTTAGGTCAAAGCATGGTCGCGTGCAAACTGATAGGCCTCAATCAAATCGTCAATCTGTTTCGTTTCCCTATTCTCATATCCAGATTGCTTATATATATAAGTAACTATCCATGTCAATACCGCTACCCTCAATCAATGATGAATAAACCGATGAAGATGACAATACCGGAAGAGTTTTAACCCTTAGTGAGGATAATTGTTTTATGTGCTTAGCAATAGAAAACGCTGCCGTTTCTTATAGCCTGGTAAACAAATGGTGCTTATCAATTTCATGGTGTGCTTTCTGTTTTAAAGTTAGTAAGATATTAAAGGTTCATCTATCTAAAATCTTCCTTGCCTTTGTATCCTCTAAGAATCGAAAGCGATATGCTAAGGGCAAACACTTATCGGCCATGAGTAACAAAGAATTAAATCAAACAGACTCCACCAAAGGTCAATCGTACCTTTACACAGTTACTTAGACACTATAATCCCTTTACGCAGTTGCTCAGTCACTATCCGCACTTACACATCTTTCTGGGCAGTGTCCTGCGTAATGGTGCATGGTGCTCGTCCGCGGAGTACTTCATGTCTTTCGAAGGTGTGTGACTCCACTCCTTGGCCAATAGCTTTGAACTTTAATAACGTAGTTTAGCGAGCGGATAAAATGATGGAAGGGAAAAGCGATAGACAAGCAACGGTAAGCCATATCAATTACCAGTTACCTGATCATAAGGGAAGACAGCATGCACATTTCTTCTTAGTCGTCTTTTTTTGAGAGCGTTATCCCAATTCCAGAGCAAGACAAGTTTCCGCTCTATCCCCGCCTTATGTCCGCTTTACTCCCGCCTTATCCCCGGCTCTAGGTGGTAGGTGTCGCTATGTCTAGTCACCTAAAATAGCTATTCAGTGGTTTTAAAACTAAATTAATTAGTTTAGTTGCTAACTATATTAGTATTAACCATATTTGTATAAGCAATCAACACAACTATGAAAGTCATTGAATCTCCATTATTCGGGCAAAAGGTCATCACCGCCCACGACAAGAATGTAAGGTTATTCCAGATCAGGCAGGCATTGAATCAGCACCGGGATCTGTTGATCAACAAAATGCTTAAGGACATTCCTTATTACCTGGCCTTTAAGTACCAGGCCATCGCCACGCAACTGGAGTTGGAAGAAATCAAATCCAAATTAATAGACCTGCAGAAGAGGGATGTTGACCTGGTCAACTACATGACTCTTATAGAGCAGATCAAGCGAAAGCCGAAGGTAAAATTAGACAACCAGATTTTCTATAGAGAAATTGATCAACTGTTATTGGGATAAAGCATGAAGACTATTAAATCTGCCTTGCTGGGGGCGAAGTCGTTGATCGATACCAACGAAGAAGTGATACTGGTGCAGCTTAAAGAAATATTAAAACAACACCGTGAATTGATCATCCAGCATTTGCTACGCGACATTCCTACCTATATAACGTATAAGTTTAGTGTTAAGCCTGATAAGGCTATGGTTGAATCCGTCAAGGGCCGGTTGCTGGGTTTAAAGAATTCGAATGTGGAACTGGACCATTATAAACCGATCATTAAAACCGTGTTATCAAACGCGGTCACTCATTTAACGAACGAACCATTTTATAACGAGATCGATCAGGACCTGGCTTCCTATATAGCACCCAAAAAATCAATATTTAATTTCCAACATTCCAGCTGATGAGAACGGCATTCACTGACTTCTTTGTAGAGGTAGCCAGGCAAAAATTGAAAGTAAAATACAGTATTGTCAAATTGATTTTGCATACGCTGCCCCATGTTCAATCAACCTGGAAGGAATTCAAACGGGAAGCAGAAAGTGTATCACTGGAAGTATTCATTGAAAAATATCCGGGCCTTGAAGTAAGGGAGCATCGGTTTATCCACTTCATAGAATCCGGACATCTTACTGAGGAGGAAATGATCCAGGTCATGCAGGCCCATCAGGCCATCGACCTCAGGCATCGGCCTCGCGAATATGCTTACACAGAAGAGGAGCTTCGTTACTATTTGAAAAGCAGATTGATGAATCGGATGGTTTCGAAAATGGATGAGCCGGAATTGTCATTAGGAATTAAATGTCTGAGTGTTGATGGCGTTGGACTTCCATCCATAATCCGGTAAACCATTCCTTTCGTTTTATAGCCGGGGATGGTTTGCGTATGCTGCTCACAGTAGCCTATTAGTGCAGGAATGAGCCTCACTAAAGATGAATTTGAAAACGGGTAAGATCCTTTAAGAGATCATAAATGAAGCTTTTTCACAACAAATCTGTGAAATATACAACATCCAAGCTGGGTTGTGTAATAGTTTTATAGGCGATGCTAATCATCTTTGCGGGTGAGGAAAACAGATAAGTATGAAAATCTTAATGGCAACTGAGGATTACGATGACCGGATTGTTGCATTACTTGAATTTAAGAAGTTGAATGCAGCACATGCTGTCGATTTTGTAACGAGTGGAGATGAATTGATGGAGTATTTAACTTCCAGAGCGGATCGCCAGGGTGAATTGCCCAATCTACTTTTATTGAATTCAAATATACATAGGAAGATAGGCAAAGATCCGCTTTGGATGATCAAGGCTAATGCCAGATTCAGGCAAATAGATATTGTTGTTTTTTCTACTTACTCATCGTTAAAAGAAGAAGTTTCCAATTGGAAAGATGGGGTGATGCCACTTAGTAAAACCTCTGATCCTGACGAACTGATTTGGATATTTCAAGAAATTTGTGATGGTCTTATAAACAAAGCAGGCTGGCAATATCAGATAAGACCACCCACAAGAAACAATGAG
>JANOUH010000480.1:0-34510 GCA_031416795.1 Cytophagales bacterium
GAACGCTGATGTAGGCCTGCTTAGATGCACGGTTTTTTGAGGTTTGAGCCATTTTTACTTGTACTTGATATTCCACAAGTTCGTAAAAAACAGCTTATCAATACCTGTTCTAAACACTTTTGAGTCTTTCAGCAGACCCTAAATAAAAATGCCATAAATCTCTTCTGGCATTCATAATTTACCTGATGATTAATCTCTAAGCTCTGTACAGCACAGCTTTAACCGCTTTCACGGTCTTCTCTACATTGGGAAGAATAACTTCAATCAAAGTATGAGCGTATGGTAAAGGAACATCCATACTGTTTATTCTGTAGACCGGAGCATCGAGATAATCAAATGCGTGTTTCTGAATATGATAGGTAATTTCCGTGGCTATGGAAGATAATGGCCATGCTTCTTCAACAATAACCAATCGGTTTGTTTTCTTAACCGATTCAACAACGGTTGCGTAATCAATAGGACGTACAGAACGAAGATCGATGACCTCAACAGAAATTCCTTCTTTTTCCAATTCCTGTGCAGCTGCCAAGGCAACCTTCATAATTTTTCCAAAGGAAACAATCGTTACATCCGTGCCGCTTCTTTTAATATCAGCAACGCCAATCGGAATTAAGTATTCTTCGATAGGCACTTCACCTTTGTCTCCATACATCATTTCTGATTCCATGAAGATGACGGGATCATTATCACGTATAGCAGTCTTTAAGAGACCTTTTGCATCATAAGGAGTATAGGGTACAACTACTTTTAATCCTGGAGTGTTGGCAAACCAGTTTTCAAAATTCTGTGAATGCTGTGCTCCTAATTGCCCTGCATTTCCAGTTGGGCCACGAAATACCATGGGGATATTAAACTGGCCTCCCGACATGGAATACATTTTAGCAGCAGCATTAATCACCTGATCGATTGCTACAAGCGAAAAGTTGAAAGTCATGAATTCAACAATCGGCCTTAGTCCGTTCATGGCTGCCCCAACGGCAACACCACCAAATCCAAGCTCAGCGATAGGAGTATCTATAACCCGGTCTGGTCCGAATTCGTCCAACATGCCCTGACTTACTTTGTATGCTCCATTATATTCGGCCACTTCTTCACCCATGAGTAAAACTTTTGGGTCTCTTCTCATTTCTTCGTTCATGGCTTCGCGAAGTGCCTCTCTGAATTGAATTTCTCTCATAGCTGACGTTTGTTTGGAAAGCCTGTAAAAATAGGTATCTGGAATTACAGGATAAAGTGTTAATTCGATTTTTTCCCGATTACTACTGGGAATGACAATAAAAAACCCCGGCTTTTTGGGCCGGGGTCTATCGTTCATGGAAACCTTATTATTTCAATGCGTTTCTGAATGACTCAGTAGCAGTGAATTTTGAGAATTCGAGATCTGTTAGTGCTTTATCTTTTAAAGAAGCATCAATCTTCACAGCGCTAGTCAAGTTGCTTACAACGGCATCACCATTTCCTGCGCGGGCAGCGGCTACTGCAGCACCATAATATGCTAAAGCAAAATTGCTGTTTTTACGAGAAGATTCTGCGAAAGATGAAGAAGCGTTGCTGAAATCCTTGTTAAGCAACTGAGCTAAACCTTTATTGAAAAGGTTTACATAAGTGTCTGTTGCAGAAGAAGTAGAACTTACCGCTGCGCTGTAGTTTGCCATATAGATTTCAGATGCTCCTTTAACTCCGTTTACACCGCGGGTTACTTCATTGTTTGCTCCGCGAAGAGCTTTTGAAGCCAGGCTATATGCTTTATAAGGGTTGCCTTTCCAAAGAGCAATAGAGGCAAGGTTTGCATTTACTTCAGGAGTCTCCTGGATTTTAGCAGCGATATCCAATTGAGCAGCAGCTTTAGTAGCTAAGTCTGAAGCACGTGAAGGATTTTCGATAGCCATTTGAAGGTATGCTGCACCTAAGTTGTTATGGGCAGTCCAGTTGGTTCCTTTTTTAGTAGCAGCTTCGTAGATCGCAGCCTTTTCTTCTAAAGAAGGTGTTAGTGAAGCTGAATACATTAACTCATCAAAGCTAAGTGTGTCCGCTTTAACTTCACCTTTAGTGATTTGTTTTGCTAACACAGAGATCTCTGCATCGGTCTTTTTATCCTTAATGGTAAGGATTTCAGTCTTGGCAGTACGCAAGCCTGGATATACATCTTTAAATACCTTGTTATAGGTCTTCAGTTTTTTCATCTGCTTTTCCTGATCTTCGAAAGATCCACCAGCATTGATGATATCCAAATAAGCTGATTTTTCATCAGCAGTGATACCTTCAAAAGCGGCAAGAGAAGTCTTAAATTCTGTCCAATCGTCAACAATTGGCTTAAGGATGAATTTAATCTCATCGGCCATACCTTGATAGTCATACTTTTTCATCTGATCGCGATAGAATTTTTCAATTACTTTAGCGCGTTCTTCCGAAAGTTTAGTGTTGATACGCTCAGCACCCTCTGGTGAGTGAGTACCGGTGATGGTTACTGTGCGGGTTACGTTCTTTGAAGCGATATACGCATCCAGTTGCTTTCCTTTTTCAGCTTTAATTTCTGATTTGCGAAGTACGGATTTACCTCTTTCGAAAATGAAATCAGGAATGATAACAGGAACAAGTTCTTCCTGATTATTGTAAGAGTGAGCTGCGAATGCTGCATAATATGAATTCTGCACCAACTTTGAGGTAGTGATAATTCCAGTAGCAAGCGGCATACGAGGAGTAGTCTTTGACTTAGTTCCTTTCGATGCAACACCCTGAACTTCAACAGTTCCAATTTTGTAGGCGTCTTTGTAAGGGAACGAGAAGGCTTTAGTAACCTTAGTTTCCTCTGTGCTGCTGTTAGGATAATCTTCTGCTTTTAGAGCTACCGGCTCAAGAGCAAGTTCGTTTTCACCATACTTATAGAAAGTATTAAGTGTGTAAACAGTGCCTTTGCGAAGCATCTTAACAGGGAGACTTCCAGACAAATCCAGATTAACGGTGTCTTTGTGAACTTCAAGCGGATTAGGCTTAATTTCTAATTTTTGTTCTTTGGCGGCTTTGATCATCTGAGGAAGTGTACAGCTCGAGATTGCGAGCGATCCAATGATCAGCATAGCGTAAAATAATTTTCTCATGGATAAAGATTTTATGGTTTCCGAAACGAGGTGCAAAGTTAGCTTTAACCTCGTTTTTTTGCAATTATAGTTAAAAATATTACACTAATTCGCGTTAAAATCGGGTATAGGACGCTTATATTTGCGAAGCGAAATTTTTTGTCGGTGAACAGGCTTTAACTCAGGTAAACGGTAGGAGGTTGGAATACGAAAGAATTATGACTGGTTTAATGGGTCGATTGCAACTTTTCTTTGAAAAACATGCCTTTGGTGTGTGTACAGCATTGGGTGAAAAGATGGGCATAGCCACCTCCTCAATCCGATTATTCTTCATTTACACCTCTTTTTTAACATTTGGCTCGCCCATCATCATCTATCTTTCATTGGCATTTGTAATGAATATGCGTTCCCATTTGAGGAAACGTAGCACAATCTGGGATTTCTAAAAATCATTTAAGATCCCCAAACGTCTTTCTTCTAAAGAGAAAGTATTGTATAGGCAGTAGGTTTTGGTAAACGTACTGAACCTTAAATCCCCTTAGCTTTTTTGTCAGTATTTTTCTTTTTTGAAGATCGGCACTCAGGTTTTTGAAGAAATCCAAATGTGCTGCTAACACAGCTTTTGCATCTGCAGGTTTGCCACTGATCAGGAAAAGCCCTGCAGCGAACCAATCCAGGACGAGGCGCAAAGGAAGGCTCCAAAACAATTTGGCCGGTGCCAGATGTTTTATTAGCAAGCTAAGTCCGTTCCTAAAGTTAAGATGAGTCTTTCTTGGGTTTGAAGAGGATAGGGTTCCCCCCCCAACGTGATACACTTTGCTCTCGCCCTGATAATACACTTTGAAACCGGCCCGGTTGAGTCTCCAGCAGAGATCAATTTCTTCCATGTGCGCGAAGAAGTCCTCATCAAATCCCCCTGACTTTTTAAAAATTTCTGCTTTGATAAAAAGACAGGCGCCAGTGGCCCAAAATATCTGACAGGCATCATCGTATTGATTATGGTCTTCCTCAAGATTTGTGAAGATCCTGCCTCTGCAGAATGGATATCCTAATAAATCGATAAAACCACCGGCTGCACCGGCATATTCGAATTTATTCTTTTCATGAAAGGATAAAATTTTTGGTTGCGCTGCAGCAATAGATGAATCGCTTTTTAAAGTATTAATGACGGGTTCAATCCACCCTCGTGTTACTTCAACATCTGAGTTGAGAAGCACGAAATATTCTGCATGTACTTTGTTGAGCGCGAAGTTATATCCTCCACAATAACCACGGTTACGATCAATTTTTACAACTTCTACGTGATCTGCAAACTCCGATTCAATCAGTTGAAGCGAATCATCGGTGGAGAAATTATCGGCCACAATGATTTTTGCCTTACCGCTAAATTGAATGACAGAAGGGAGAAACTGTTTTAGAAAATTTCTCCCATTATAGTTCAGAATGACAACCGCTACTTCGGTCATCCCATCAGGCTACTTAAGTCCATACCAGGTATGTTGGGTAATAATCCGTCAGTGGCTTTTTTCAGCTGCTCTTTGGCCAGCACATCGGCCTCTTCCGAAGCCTTATTCACTGCTGCGACAACTAAATCCTGCACAAGCACTTTGTCATCTGCTTTGAGAATGAGTGGATCAATATCAATGGCGATAACTTGTTTTTTACCATTTACCACAGCACGCACCATGCCGCCTCCCGCCTCACCGGAAGCTTTTATATGAACTAAATTATCCTGTGCCTCCTTCATTTTTTGCTGCACTTCCTTCATCTTGCCCATCATCTTCATCATGTCAAACATAGCCTTGGGTTTTAGTAATTTATAGAATGGTCAAAGGTAAATGATTTACTTCTAAACTGGAGAAGGCTGAGGGGTTAGTTTGTTTTCTTAAGAATGACCACAGTGCCTTCACGAGAAAAATTTCTTCCGGCCAGATCCGTAATCTTTGCGATCCAAACATAAGTTCCTTCTGGCATTACGCGTCCGCTTTGGGTGCCATCCCATGGAGTGTTTTCATTTGTATAGAAAATCATTTTGCCCCATCGGTCAAATATTTTAAGTTCCATTTTTACGATGTATTGACCGAAGACTGAGAAGGTTTCGTTTTCAACGGGGCCTGTTCCATCAGGAGTAAAGGCAGTTGGATAAAATAAGTTAGCTTCTTTGGTGATCACAACCTGGTTGGAGATTGAAGTGGAAACACCAGATTCATTGGCATCAGCCAAAACGCGATATTGTACGATCTGATTGACCAAATCCAATTGATCATCGACAAACACCGTGTCGGCACCCACATTTGTGCTACTCATTAAGCCACCACCTCGATCAAATTTCTGTACCTGATAATTTTTCACTCCATTCTTCCAACCCTTTAATTTCGACCAGCGAAGTGTGATCGCATTCTTATCATCGATGGTAGAAGCTAACCTTATAGGACAAATCAGCGTTCCCTGCTGACTTGCATTTTCGCACTGATCTGAATAGTTAATCCGATAGCAGGAATTTGATTCTGTAGTGTAACCAATATCGGAGAATTCCTTATTTGCCGTTTTTCCAAGCTCACTAAACGTTCCATTGTTTTGCGATCTGAGAATGGTGTATTCAAAAGGCTTGAAAAGTGGGTCTTGTTTCCATGTGAGTGTTACTCCTCCTTCAGCAACAACCGATGATGTGTTGTCAATCGGTGATGGAGTGGTGGTCGTAAATGATTCTCCACATTTTTCCAATGAAATACTTTTTGTTCCTCCGGGATATAGATTCACAACGCGATAGCAATATGTGGTTTTGCAAACGACATCTACATCATTGAAGGAAGAGGATGATCCTGGTATCAGTGTATAAGAGGCTCCCTCTCTTTGAATTTCAGTGGTATTAACTCCTAATCCTGAAGTTGCCCACGTGAGTTTATTTAGACCACTTTGAATAGCTAAATCAAAATCCTGACTGCAGACCGGAAATGAATAGGTATTTGTATTGGTACAGGGATCAAAGGCACTCAGCCTAAAGCAATAAAAATTATCTTCTGTTTTCAGATTGGGAATGGTAACCGAATTAACTCCATATAAAGTTTGAAATTGTTGAAACGTGTTTGAGTTGTTAACGGCAATTTCAAGTTTGAATTGAATGTTGGTTAATGGTGTAAAATCGAGCTTCAATTGTGTTGCGTCTATAGCAGAAAGTGTCGTAATCTGCGGAACGGGCAATGTAGTAATGGAAGTAAATGCCTGTACTTTAGCGGCACAATTATCGGCTGAGTTAATGTCTTTTCCTCTTACACTGATGTTGAAGTTTCCGGCTCCTCCGTAATTGTGAGTAGCTGTTTGATTGTTGCCGTTAGGCATAGCTACTTCGTTGATTCCATCACTATTGAAATCAATGAAATACTGGTCATAGCCTTTATCAGTAATCTTAATGGATGTTTGTAATCCTGAGCACGTGTAGACTTCAAACTCCGGTTGAATATTTGGATCAACGGTGATCATGATATCGTCCGCTCCGATACTTTGATAAAGAACAGAAAGTTTGAATGTTCCGGGCGTGGTATAGGTAAATGTGAAAAGATTTTGTTGCTGCGGGCCACTACCCTGATAATCCATAAGGCATGGTTTACCGGGAGTGCATTCTCCTGTCGTGATTACATTGGTGTTGATGATCGTGATGGTAAATGGAGCACAACCTTTGATTTCGTTTACCTGAAAGCGACCTAGCCGACTCGTGTATTGGGCATACAGATTCCCAGTAAAAAAAACAAAGGATAATATGATGATGATTTTTTTCAATCTTACAGTTTTGTCTCTTTCAAAAAGCGTTCTGCTTTCACTATGTCGTCATGCAGCAAGCGATCTGTTTCTATAAACGGAATCTGCTTTCTAAAATTATCTACAAAATCTTCAAGTCTCGAAGAAGTTTTTAATGGCCTGCGGAATTGAAGGGCCTGTGCTGCAGTAATCAATTCTATCGCAAGAATTGAATATATATTGTTTACAATTCGATACACTTTCGTAGCTGCATTGGCGCCCATGCTCACATGATCTTCCTGCCCATTGGAAGAAACAATCGAATCTACAGATGCAGGCGTGCACAGTTGTTTATTCTGACTCACTAGTGATGCGGCTGTGTATTGAGGTATCATCAAGCCTGAGTTGATACCAGGATTTGCCACCAGGTAATTGGGCAGATCCCGCGAGCCGGATATGAGTTGATAGGTTCTGCGTTCAGAAATATTTCCTAATTCAGACAACGCAATAGCCAGAAAATCCAATGAAAGTGCTAAAGGCTGTCCATGAAAGTTTCCAGCTGAAATAATTTTATCCTCTTCAGGAAAAATATTTGGATTGTCACTCACCCCATTCACTTCGGTAAGCATGATGGAGGTTACATAATGAATGGCATCGTCACTGGCACCATGTACTTGAGGGATGCACCGGAATGAATATGGATCCTGAACATGTTTTTTATGTTGCGAAATGATGGTACTTCCTCTTAATAAATCTTTGATTTCTTTAGCTACTTTAATTTGTCCTGCGTGCGGACGAATCTGATGTACTAAATCATCAAACGGTTCGATACGACCATCAAATGCATCCAGCGAAAGCGCACCGATCAGGTTTGCTAATTTTAAAATGCGACTAGCGTGCAATACACACCACACACCATAGGCACTCATAAATTGAGTGCCATTGAGTAAAGCCAGTCCTTCTTTTGCTTTGAAGTGAATACGTTCCCAACCAAGGAGACTTAACATTTCCTGGCTTGAATAAATTTTTCCGAGGTAATGAACTTTGCCCATGCCTATGAGTGGAAGGGAAAGATGTGCTAATGGAGCCAAATCTCCGGATGCTCCTAAAGAACCCATTTCATACACATGTGGTAATACGCGTTGGTTGAACATATCAATTAAACGCTCAACGGTTTCAACCTGAACTCCGGAGTAACCATAGGAGAGTGATTGTACTTTTAAGAACAGCATGAGCAGCACAATCTCGCGCGATACTTCCGGGCCAGTGCCACAGGCATGTGACATCACCAGGTTTTCCTGCAATTGTTCTAATTGATCTTTAGGTATGTGTTTATTATAGAGTGAACCAAACCCGGTATTGATCCCATATATCGGATGGGTTGAAGTAGCAAGTTTATCATCCAGGTAATCACGGCAACGAATGATTTTTATACGTGCGTCTTCTGACAAAGCAATCTTGGAATGACCATGTAGAATATGATCAAGTTCCTTTAAGGTAAGCTGTTTGTTGGAAATGTGATGTGTGGGTTCCATGTATTAATAGTTGGCAGGAAGCAGTAGGCAATCCTCTACTTAAAAGTATCAAGTATTTTTTCAATCGTTAGTTTCTGTTGTTCACCGGTTTTCATGTTCTTGAAAGCAAGAATGCCGCTCTTCACTTCTTCGGATCCAATCACAATGGTGTAAGGAACCATTTTCTTATTAGCAAAATCCAATTGCTTCTGGATTTTTACTGAGTCAGGATAAATCTCGGATGCAATTTCGCTATCGCGAAGGGTTTGCAATACTTTTAAACCGTAGCGTTTACTCTCGTCATCGAAATGAGAAATCAACACTTGCGTGGAGATTTGTGCTTCCTGAGGAAAGAGTTTTAATTCTTCCATGGCATCGTAGAGGCGATCAATGCCAAATGAAATACCGACTCCTGACAATTGTTCTTTTGCACCAAAGGCCTGTGTTAGATTATCATAACGGCCGCCACCGCTCACACTTCCGATCGACACATTATTAATTTTCACTTCAAAAATGCAACCGGTATAATAACTGAGGCCGCGGGCCAATGCGATGTCAAATTCAACATGATCTTCGGATACACCATACCCTGATAGAATAGTGAGTACTTCATTGAAATCAGAAACACCTTTTTGACCTGATGGTGTGTTAGAAAATCTTTGTGAAAGAAATTCAATTTTTTGTTGAGTTGTGCCCTTGAAATTTAAAACCTCGAATAAGGTAATAAGGCTTCTTTCAGAGAAACCGCGCGATATCAATTCTTCCTTTACTTTTTCCTCACCAATTTTATCAAGCTTATCAATAGCAACAAACAATGAGGTTTCATTTTCTTTGGCTCCGCATAATTCAGCCAAACCCGAAAGAATGCTGCGGTGGTTTGTTTTGATCGAATAATCCTCAATACCCAGTCCTTTAAATGCCTCTCTGATCATCAAAATAATTTCTGCCTCGCAGATCAACGAGTTAGTGCCAACCACATCCGCATCGCACTGATAGAACTCTCTGTACCTTCCTTTCTGTGGGCGATCGGCTCTCCACACCGGTTGAATCTGATATCGTTTGAATGGAAGTGTGATTTCATAACGATTCGTTACTACATAGCGCGCGAAAGGGACGGTAAGGTCGTAGCGAAGACCTTTTTCAGAAATATTAAAAGTCACGAGCTTCGAGTTACGAGCTTCGAGCTTGGTTTGGTCTACATCTTTCAGAAAGTCGCCCGAGTTAAGGACTTTGAAAAGCAACTGATCACCCTCTTCTCCATATTTCCCCGTAAGGGTAGATAAGTTTTCCATCGCTGGAGTTTCCAGGGGCAAAAAGCCGTATTTCTGAAATACTTTCTTAATATTTTCGAGAATAAACTGTCGCTTGGCCATTTGGGCCGGGCCAAAGTCGCGGGTGCCTTTCGGTAAAGTGGGTTTTTCCATAATAAAACGCGGCAATTTAATCAATTATATACCCCAGACCTGCCCGCAGCAGGCTGGTTCACTGATTTTAAAGCTAAATAGAAATAATCTGTGAATCTGTGGCTGTAATTTGCAAAACCTGCTTATTTTTGCAGCCTTTAAAAGAAAGAGCCATGTCAGTTACACGATTGAAAAGAAAGAGCCGTAAGGATAAGGGAAAATCAGCTCGCAGAAGAACAGCCCTTAAAACCCAAAACTTTAAGCCTGTGGCTAAAGCGGTAGATATCGAAAAAATTAAAGAAGAGTTTAAAGCCAAGTTGGCAAAATAATTTCCAATTAGTCATAAAATGAGCCGATGGATTCTTCCGTTGGCTTTTTGTTTTTGTAGCCATGGGTAATAGCTGGACTCCTATTTTAAAGCACCTCGCTTACCCAATTCAATGACCTCCATGTTTTGGATTTCATTTCCAGTCACCTCAAAGTGCACGATGGTTTTGATGTGGTGAAACCCATGATTGCCGGCAGCACCGGGGTTCAGATACAGCAGATTGTTGTAGTTAGGATCTTTCTTCACCCGCAAAATGTGCGAATGACCGCAGATGAAAACATCGGGCATTCGTTCCCTGAAGACTTTTTTTATTCTGGGATTGTAATTAGGTGGAGATCCACCTATGTGAGTCATCCATACCGTAAGTCCTTCGCAGGCAAACCATAGATCTTCCGGGTAGCGCACTTGCATATCCTGATCATCAATATTTCCGAATACGGCACGCAGTGGTTTGATTTTTTCCAGTTCATCTACGACAGCGCGATCACCAATGTCACCGGCATGCCAGATTTCATCGCAGTCTTTAAAGTAGCTGAGAACTTTGGGATCGAGGTAACTATGGGTGTCAGAAAGAAGGCCAATCTTCATGATTGAAAATTAATCAATATGAAGATTGGCCTCAACTGCAGAAGCAAATTGACTATTAATAATTCTTTTCGCTGGAAATACTTTTCCAATCCCGGCTTGGTCTTCTTGCTGAAGAGGTCGAGTTAGAATTTCTTGAAGAGGAAGAAGAACTGGAATTTCTGGAAGATGACGAAGAGGCAGATGATGATGAAGTTGCTGTAGCGTTCGATGATGATCGCTTAAATCCTCCAGACTTAAATCCACCTGATCTGCGTTGTCCTTGTGATCTGTTTTGATTTTGTGGTTTCGGTGCTTCAACACGGTCCATCGAAGTGTTGTTCATCGGGTAAGGATTACTTTCTGCCACGGGCACAGATTTACCAATCAATTTCTGAATATCCTTCAAGTATGCTTTCTCTTCACCATCGCAAAATGAAATTGAAATACCGCTGGCTCCGGCACGACCTGTGCGACCAATGCGGTGCACATACGTTTCTGGAATGTTAGGTAATTCATAATTAATCACATGTGATAGTTCATCGATATCAATACCACGAGCGGCAATATCGGTAGCCACCAACACGCGTGTCTGCTGTGATTTGAAATTACTTAACGCACGCTGACGTGCATTTTGTGATTTATTTCCGTGAATGGCTTCTGCGATGATTCCTGAACGATTTAAATCTTTTGCTACGCGATCAGCGCCATGTTTTGTGCGAGTAAATACTAATGCGGTATTAATTACATCATCTTTTAACAGGTGAAGTAACAGTAATCTTTTATTATTCTTTTCTACGAAATAAAGTTCTTGCTTCACTGTGTTGGCCGTGGAAGAAACCGGAGTCACTTCAACGCGCACAGGATTTGTTAAAATCGTATCAGCAAGTTTTGCAATTTCGGATGGCATCGTAGCTGAGAAGAAAATGGTTTGACGCTTGGCGGGAATGCGGGCGACAATCTTTTTCACATCGTGGATAAAACCCATGTCGAGCATACGATCGGCTTCGTCCAAGACAAACATTTTAATGTTTTCAAGACGTACATAGCGCTGATCCATTAAGTCGAGTAAACGACCGGGTGTTGCGATCAGAATATCTACTCCGGCACGAAGCGCATCGGTTTGGGAACGTTGTGGCACACCACCAAAAATGACGGTGTGCTTGATACGAAGAAGTTTTCCGTATGAAGCGAAACTTTCACCAATCTGAATTGCCAACTCGCGCGTTGGTGTTAGTATTAATGCTTTTATTCCGGCAGGTCCTTTTTTATAAAGTTCGTCCTGATGTAGAAGTTGAAGAATAGGAATGGCAAATGCAGCCGTTTTTCCTGTGCCGGTTTGGGCACAACCCAATAAGTCTTTCCGTTCCAGTAATACAGGAATGGATTGTTCTTGAATAGGAGTTGGTTTGGTATAACCCTCCACTTTCAAAGATTTTAAAATAGGTTCAATGAGATTTAATTTTTCAAATGACATGTGTAATTGTTGTGATACACGGAAACCGTGTTATCGTTTAGTTTAAACGCCTCTTGGCTCGAATCCGCCTTGAGCGGCTACGCAGAAAGCGTGTTTCTACGGGAATTTGGAGGAGTGATGCACAAAGGTACCTAAATAATTACAGAGTAGCACTATTACTTTTGTATTGCTCATAAGCCCGATGAAATGCTTTACGTCCTTCTTCAATAATTTCGTTGGCGCGATAAAATTCAAACACACCGCACGCATCGCGCGAGATATTAATTACCAGATCAGGTTTATGCACTTGAATTATTAACTCGGTGACACGATCTTGTGTGAGATCGTATGATTTGTTGAGGATATCAAATAGTCCCAGGGTTTCAGCAGTACTATCATTTTTAGTATCAAATCGTGGTAATGTGGCACGAATGAAGTCAAGCATTTTCAGATAAGCAGCCTTTTCAGTATTCTCTTCAATGGGTAAATTATTTTTCCCGTAAGGAATATTGGCATTGATGTTTACGGCCACAATAATTTCTCCCTCTTCTTTTTTTACCAGGTCAATCGGAAGAGGGTTGAGTACACCTCCATCGACCAATTGTGATTTCCCATTGATGACCGGAGTGAATACGGTTGGTATGGCAATGGAAGATCGCAATGCCTTGAATAAACTGCCGGTTCGGTAATGCACTTCTTTTTTATTCAGTAGGTCAGAAGCAACTGCCGTAAATGGAATTTGAAAATTCTGGATCTGATGATCACCAATAAATTCTTCCATCGCCTTGAACACTTTCTCACCTTTCACGAAGCCCTGACCTGAAAGAGTAAAATCCAACAACATGAAAACATCCATTTTGCTGAGTTTGATGAGCCAGTGTTTATACTCAGCCAAATATCCTGCACAGTGAATGCCACCGACTACTGCACCCATGGAGCAACCCACTATTTCTTTTATTTGAAATCCTTCTTTTTCTAATTCTTCAATCACACCAATGTGCGCCATGCCGCGAGCTCCGCCACTGCCCAAAACCAAACGAACGCTTTTCATTCTGAAATTTCCTTATGTATAGATAAAAAGACACTGTGATGAGACTCCATGTACTCGTTCATAAAATTTATAGATTAGACCGGGCTTCGGAAATTAGTTTGATTGAGGAGGAAAATTTTTGCGATGTTCTTCCTCATACTTTTTCATAGCCTCTTCATGATTGTAGGGTGGAGCGGCTCGTTTCCCTTCGGCTACATCTTGTGCAGCTTGTTCAATACGTTTTTTGCAATCGGGGTGTGAGGTTTTGTCTGCCGCATTTTTTAACATGCTACTGATTTCAGGCCGAACAGTAGGCGACAAAAAACTGAGGAATGTATCAAACGTCTGTAGCTGACTTTCCAGATCTTTTAATTCAAATTGAGGGAGTACTTCAGCGATTGAGTAGAGAACGGCTGGAATGTTCGTATCGCCAATCGAAACTGTTGGAGCAACAGGATTTGATAAAAATGGTTGTGCTGGAATTATAGTTGGCTTTTGCTTTTTGTTGATGAGCTCATCCAGGTTGTGAAGAATTTCTTGTAGCGAGTCAGAGTCTGGATCTCCATCAAAGCAGCGAATGGCGTACGTGGCGAGATTACTTCCGTCAGGAAATTCACTTTTCTCTTCAACGATCTTTCGAATGCGGGGTAACAGTACAAATTGAAGCCACTGCTCAAAGCTCATCGTTTTTGAGCCAAAGGCACCCATATTTTCAAAGGCCTCATCAGACAAAGGATTTGCTGTCCATCGGCCCAGGCGTTTCAATTCAATTTCTATCTCATCCGCTTTTAATGAGGCTAAAGAATAAATTTCCATCGGATTCATTAATTCTTAAAAGTCTTTTCCTGTTCTTTCCTCATCTATTGAGTTATGAAACGCTAATAAAGGAATATAGGTATAATTGGATATTTTTTGAGTCAGACTTGGGTTATAGATTTTTTCAAACCACGTGCGCTTTTGGGTTGACAATGCGAACATGTCAATGGCGGCTTCTTCTATGATTTTATCTAACCCCATACTCACATTATGATCACTTATAACCTGAGAGGTGATTTTTGGATAAGCTGTCACTGCGCTCACTTCTTTTAGAAAATTTTCCATGGAGGCTGTTTCGTCACTCTCCTCATCGATGGACACATCAACGTGTCCCAGTATAATTTCGGAATCGAATGCCTGAGCAATAAGGGCTAGCTTTTTCACACCTTCCAAATCTTTGAAAGAGAAATTAGTGGCAAATAAAATTCTTTTTGGTGGACGATAGGTACATCCTGATGGAACCGCCAGCACGGGGCATTCTGACTTCTCTATGATGGAGGAAGTATTTGAACCAAATATTATCTTAGATAGCTTGTTAGCTCCTAATGTGCCCATGATAATCAGGTCGGCTTTGGTCTCTAATGAGGTATTGAGAATTTCATCCACGGCTTCACCAACTTTTACCTGAGCCTTGCAGCTAACGGTCGGGAACTCCTTGGCGATTGTATCCGTAATCACTTTTAATTTTTCCTGAGCCTCTCGAGAAGCGTCAGCCACTTCATCTGTAATCAACGAACTGTATACATTATCTTTAGATACGATGGGTGTGTAAACATGTAACAGATTGAGCGTTGCACCGGTAAGAGCAGCGATCTCCACAGCATATTCGAGTGCGCAGTTGGCATTAGGTGAGAAATCGGTAGGAAAGAGAATCGTTTTCATACTTCTGGTATTTGCTTGTTAAGTACAGCATTATAGTTGGCAAGGCCAATGATCAAAATCAGGTTTTATCAAAATAATCAGCACCGTGCTATATTTTTTTACTAAAATATAGTTTAAAATTTTTCTTTCCTTTGCGCGTTAATCAGATTATAAAAACCATAAAATGAAGTTAATTTTTCCCGTTGCGCTTATTGCCGTTTGTTTTTCGATTTTTATTTCATCCTGTTCGAATATGAATTCTGATCCAGGTCTTTCTTTCGAAGCACAAGTGGCCAAGGACACTACTACGATTGGTAGTTATTTACGTGCAAAAAATATCAGTGCGCTAAAGGATGCTAGTGGAGTACGGTTTGTTATCGACTCACTGGTTTCAGGTTTTCCACCAAGAGGCAGCAGTACTGTCAAATTTAAATATGTAGGCAGTTTTCTCTCAGGAATCGTCTTTGATCAAGGAGAAATCAGCGGTGCCGTAAATTCCTTTGTAAGCGGATTTCAAATTGCTCTTTCATTGCTTCCGGAAGGATCAAAAGGGAGGTTTTTTATCCCTTCAGGATTTGGGTATGGCGAAGCCGGCACGACAGGCATTCCTCCGAATTCCATCCTGATATTTGAAATAACATTGCTGGATGTTGTTACTACAGAAACTGAAAAACAACGACTGGCCACTGATACCGTTGCGATTGATGATTATTTGAATACAAACTCCATTAACCCTATTAAAGACAAGACTGGCATTCGGTACGTGATCACCCAATTGGGCACAGGCCTAACTCCTAATCTTTACAGTAAGGTTAAAATGAACTATACCAGCAAATTGCTTTCTAGCGGGACAGTGTTCTTTACAGGTTCTAGTGAGCCCACGGCTACATTCGATAGTCGGGTAATTAATTATATATATGCTTTTCAGGCTGTGTTACCCAAACTTCCTGCGGGCAGCAAGGCTACGGTGTATATTCCCTCTGGCCTTGGATTTGGAGCACAATCATTTACGAGTGGGTCGGTTTCTATAGCAGCCAACTCAAACCTGATCTATGAGATTGAGCTGGTGAGTTTTGTAAATTAGAAATTAGTTTTTCTATCCACCATTTAAATCATTCGACCTCTGCTCTTGTAAAAGGCATTTGGCTGTAGAGAGCTTTTCATTACCTTTTGAAATAATCAAACTGTTATTTCAATAATGAAAAGCCTTTACTTTTTCCTGTTGGTGTTTCTCATTGGTCTTGTCCTGCAAGTTCAGGCCCAGCCTACTCCAACATACGATTCCAAATATTTCGACAAACTCAAATGGCGTAACCTGGGTCCACAACGAGGTGGTCGTTCATTGGGTGCCACTGGCAGTCCCGGCAGGCCATACGAATATTACTTTGGAGCTACTGGTGGCGGATTATGGAAAACCACAGATGGAGGACAAGAATGGGAGGTGGTTACGGATGGACAAATTTCAAGTTCATCCATTGGCGCAGTGGCCGTAGCGGAAACTAATCCGGATATTATTTATATCGGTGGAGGAGAAACAGAACTTCGCGGCAGCATCACGCAAGGTGATGGTGTTTATAAATCCGTGGACGGAGGAAAAACATGGCGTCATATCGGATTGAGAGAGACTCAGGCTATTTCAAGAATTCGCATTCATCCAACTAATCCAGACATCGTTTATGTAGCTGCGTTGGGTCATCCTTATGGAGATAATGAAGAGCGTGGTGTTTTCAAATCGATAGATGGCGGCAACACCTGGAAAAAAGTTTTATACGTAAGTCCTAAGGCAGGTGCTGCAGATTTAATTATCGATCGCACTGATCCTAAAATTATGTATGCTTCTACCTGGCAAGTATATCGCAAAACATGGAAGATGTGGGGCGGTGGCCCGGATTGTAAATTATGGAAATCAGAAAATGGTGGTGAAACCTGGAATGAGTTATCGAAGAATCCCGGTATGCCTGCAGGTCCTTTGGGAAAAATAGGAATCACCGTTTCCCCAGCTGATAGTAAACGCCTCTGGGCAATTGTTGAAGCCAATGATGGAGGTATTTATCGCAGCGATGATGCCGGTGCAACATGGAAGAAAACAAACGATGACCGTAAACTTCGTCAACGTGCATTTTACTATTCACGCATTTATGCAGATCCATTTGATCGTGAAACGGTGTATTGCCTAAATGTGAATTTCTTTAAATCCACCGATGGAGGAGTAAAGTTCGATCAGGAGATAAGAGGTAAGCATGGCGATTATCATGATCTGTGGATTGATCCCAATAATCCCATGCGTATGATTGTTGCCGATGATGGCGGTGGTTCTGTTTCTGTGAATGGTGGAAAGAGTTGGACGGATCAGGATTATATAACTACTCAGTTTTATCACGTTACTACAACCAATCATGTTCCTTATCATGTGGCCGGTGCGCAGCAGGATAACTCAACCATCGCAGTTCCAAGCGAAGGTTGGAGCCACATGAATGTATTAGGTCAGTGGGGCTATGATGTTGGCGGTGGCGAAAGTGGATACATTACTTCACACCCCAATCATCCGGAAATTTATTATGCAGGCAGTCAGGGAGCATTGCTCACACGCACTGATGTGAACACAGGGCAGATCCGCGACATACAAGTATACCCAAGATTTTTCTCGGGTGAACCGGCAAGCTCATTACCTGAACGCTGGCAGTGGACTTTTCCTATTGTGTTTTCACCGAAAGATGCAAACATGCTATTCACCTGTTCACAACATGTGTGGCGCACAACTAACGATGGACAAAGCTGGGAAAAAATTAGTCCAGACTTAACCTATGCAGATCCGGAAACCCTTGGCCTGACTGGTGGTGAAATCACCAAAGACATGAATGGCCCTGAGATTTATGCGACTATGTTTGCACTGGCTCCATCTAATCATGATGTTAATACGATTTGGGCTGGTTCTGATGATGGAAAGATTCACATTACACGCGATGGTGGAAAGAAGTGGGCAGACATCACACCCAAAGAGTTACCAAAAAATTCTGTTGTTGCTATTATCGATGAATCGAAACATAATCCAGGTACTGCATATGTTGCGGCATTCCGCTATCAGGTTGATGACAGACAACCGTATGTATTTCGCACACATGATTTTGGAAAGACGTGGACCAAGATTGTAACCGGAATCAAAGACGGACATTTTTCAAGATCGATTCGTGAAGATCATGTGCGTCCTGGACTTTTATTTTTAGGAACGGAACATGGCGCTTATGTGTCATTCAATGCCGGTGATCATTGGCAACCGCTTCAATTGAATTTACCGGATACTCCTATTCGCGATCTTGTTATAAAAGATAATGACGTGGTGTTGGGCACGCACGGTCGGGGTTTCTGGATTTTGGATGATATTGAACCATTGCGTCAACTTAATCCAGAGTTGATGAAACAAGATGTTATTCTATTTCAACCGGGCGATGCAATCAGAGGCGTGTATGATGCAACGTTTCAATACTATATGAAAAATAAAATGGATTCAGTCGTTGTAGAAATATTGGATGCATCAGGAAGTCTGGTTCAGAAATTTGTCGGCAAAGGCTCCGATGTAAAAGCAGATGCAGGCGACTGGTGGGGAAGAGGTCAATCAAAACCAACTGTAGAGCAAGGACTCAATGCATTTGTGTGGACATTAAAATATCCGGGCGCTACCGTATTTGATGGAATGATCATCTGGGGTGCCCGTCCGCAAAACGGACCCAATGCTCCCGTAGGAAAATATCAAGTGAGACTTACCGCGGGCAGTTATACACAGACCTACCCGTTTCAAATAAAAATGAATCCGAACCTGAAAGGAGTGACTGAAGCTGATTTGAAAGAGACCTTTGATCTTGCTTTAAAGATTCGTGATCGCGAGAGTCAGGCGAATGAAGCGGTGATTAACATCAGGAAAATCCGCAAGCAACTGGAAGATGGTTTGAAATCGAACAGCGATCCTGAAGTAACAAAAGTGGCTAAAGATATCATCGCAAAAATTACGGTGGTGGAGGAAGATCTCTATCAAACGAAAAACAGAAGCGGGCAAGATCCACTTAACTTCCCGATCAAGTTAGGTAATCGTATTTCAGCTGTGCGTGGGAGTTTAGAAACCGGTGATGGCAAGCCTACAGCGGGTGCTTACAAAGTGTTTGATGAACTATCTAAAGAGTTGGATGGTCACATTACAAAATTAAATGCCATACTGAATGGTGAATTACCACCACTCAATCAAAAATTGAATCTGAATAAATGATTGCCGTAGTAGGTGTTCCCTTCGATGAGTTTTCTTCGTTCCTTCGTGGACCGGAGAAAGCTCCTCCTTTAATTCGCGCAGCCTATCACTCCGACTCGGCCAATTATTTTACCGAGAGCGGCATTGATCTTAAGAATCATGTTGGAATAAAAGATGCTGGTGATTTGCATTTACCTTCCGGAAGGGAAGCGATGGAGGTTATTGAATCGGAGATTCAGCAATTGTTAAGTAGTAATGAAAAGATTCTTTCACTAGGTGGCGATCATTCGGTCACGTATCCTATTGTGAAAGCTGTTTCAAAAAAATACGGTAAGCTTACTATTCTTCACCTGGATGCTCATCCGGATCTCTACGACCACTTTGAAGGAAACAAGTTTTCTCATGCTTGTCCGTTTGCACGGATTATGGAAGAAGGACTTGCTTCGCGATTGGTGCAGACCGGAATACGGACGATGAATGCCCACCAACGTGAACAAGCCAACCGTTTTGGTGTGGAAGTATTAGAAATGAAAAACTGGCAGTCTATTTATAAAATCAAGGTCGATGGGCCGGTTTATATTTCACTCGATATGGATGCTGTTGATCCTGCTTTCGCACCCGGAGTTTCACATCATGAACCCGGTGGCTTTACTTCGCGCGAAATCATTTCCATTCTTCAATCTATAAAAGGTAATGTGATCGGTGCCGATCTTGTAGAATTCAATCCAACCCGCGATGCATCCGGCATTACCGCCATGCTTGCTGCTAAACTTTACAAAGAGTTGCTGGATGTGTTGTTACGTGCTTAGATTTGCTTTCAAAATGCTGTTCATGCGATATTCTTTTCTCCTTTCTCTTTTATTCATATCCACTTCGTTACTTGCTCAATACGATGTCATTTTAAAAAACGGAATGATCTATGACGGCTTTGGTGGCCAGCCATTTCAAGGTGATGTTGCCATCCGTAAGGATACGATCGCTGCGATCGGCAATCTTTCTGCGGCTACTGCAAAGAAAATTATTGATGTGAACGGCAAAGCAATTTCACCCGGTTTCATAAATATGTTGAGTTGGGCCGATGGCTCTTTATTAAAAGACGGTCGCTCCATGAGCGATATCAAACAAGGTGTAACACTCGAAGTATTTGGTGAAGGCTGGAGCCCCGGCCCACGCAATAAGAAAAACAGCAAGGATACTTTATGGACCACCTTAGACGGATATTTTAAAACGCTCGAGCGAAAAGGAGTGAGTACCAACTTCGCTTCGTTTGTTGGCGCTACCACCGTGCGCAATCTTGTGTTAGGTTATCAAAACAGAAAACCAACACTGGACGAAATGAGTAAAATGAAAAACCTCGTAGAGGAAGCAATGAAGCAAGGCGCAATGGGTGTTGGCTCTTCACTCATTTATGCACCAGCTGATTATGCATCAACGCAAGAGTTGATTGAGCTGAACAAGGTAGTTGCAAAATACGGAGGCATGTACATCACCCACATGCGCAGCGAAAGTGACAAAATATATAAAGCCTTGAATGAAGTGTTCATCATATCGCGTGAAGCGAAAGTGCCTGCCGAAATTTATCATCTGAAAATCAATAACACCTGGAACTGGAATAAGGTGGATACCGTGCTTGCCAAGATTGACAGTGCGCAACGATCAGGTTTAAAAATCACTGCTGATATGTATACCTATAATGCCAGCGGCACCAATCTCACCGCCCGTTTGCCAACCTGGGTGCAGGAGGGTGGTGCCCCGGCTATGCGCAAGCGATTTAAAAATCCTGAGTTACGAAAAAGGGTATTGAGAGAATTGGAGTTGGGCATTCCCACGCGTAACTCCGACCCGAAGGATGTGATGATCCTCGGCTTCAGAAAGGATTCATTGAATACCTTATATCGCGGCAAGCGATTAAGTGAGGTGGCAAAACTTCATGGAAAGAGTGCCGATGAAACAATGCTTGATATTATCGCAGCTGATAAATCAGGAGTGCCTGCTATTTTCTTTTTGATTTCAGAAGATAACGTGAAGAAGATGTTGGCCATGCCTTATGTAAGTATTTGTTCGGATGCTGGTTCTATCCCTGCCGAAGAGCCCTATATAAAAGAGTCTACTCATCCACGCTCGTATGGAAGTTTTGCACGATTGCTTTCACGCTACGTGCGCGATGAAAAAGTAATGACGCTGGAAGAAGCCGTGCGTAGAATGACTTCACTACCGGCATCGAATTTGAAAATTGCAAAGCGTGGAAGTTTGAAGGTGGGCAACTTTGCTGATGTGATTGTATTTGATCCCAATCTAGTTCAAGATAAAGCAACGTTTGAAAACTCGCACGCTTATGCGGAAGGATTTAATCATGTGTTTGTAAATGGTGTGCAGGTATTGAACGATGGTAATCATACTGGTGCTACTCCAGGTCGTGTTGTCAGAGGCCCGGGATGGAAAGGCAAATAGAATAACATGAAAGACCGGTTTTCGAAACACGCAAACCAATATGCACAGTTCAGGCCTACGTATCCTCCTGAGTTATATGAATTGATTTTTAAGCACGTTCAATCTTTTGATGTAGTATGGGATTGCGGTACTGGCAACGGACAAGCTGCGCGTGATCTTTCAAAAAAGTTTAAAAAAGTTTTTGCTACCGACATCAGCGCAAAGCAAATAGAGAATGCCTATCGGTCTGAAAATATTTTTTATTCCATCGCCAATGAACGTTCATCCTTTACGGATAATAGTGTTGATCTCATCACCGTAGCGCAGGCGGCACACTGGTTTGATATGGAAGTCTTTTCAGCGGAAGCAAAGCGCGTTTCGAAACCAAATGGCATCATCGCTTTGTGGGGATATGGATTGCTTACGATTAATCCACCGATTGATATTCTTCTTCATCATTTTTATACACACGTGGTAGGCCCTTATTGGGATAAAGAAAGAAGCCACATCGATGAACACTATAAAAATCTGTACTTCCCTTTTCAGGAAATCCAAACTCCTCCATTTGTTATTTCAGTCTCGTGGACGTTGCTGGAACTGATGGGATATCTCACCACCTGGTCGGCTGTGCAGAAATATATTTCCGTTCACAATCAGAATCCGGTTGATGAGTTGATCTCGCACATTAAACCCCACTGGAAAGATGAAACACAAACGGTAAACTTTCCTGTGTTTTTGAAATTGGCACGGATTATAAAGTGAACGCCCCACTAATTCTGTTTATGTAATGAGTTCCCGAGTTTCAAATGATTCTTATTATCTTCCGTCATAATCCAAACCCTATGAAAAGCCTGATTCCTTTTATCGCGATGATGCTCCTCTTTGCGTCATGTCAAAAACAAAAATTTGATGTCGTGATCCGTGGCGGCACGGTGTATGATGGGTCCGGCAAACCGGGTGTGGTCACCGATGTGGGTATTAATGCCGACACCGTGGCATTCATAGGTGATCTTTCGAAAGCTATTGGCACGAAAGAAATTAATGCACAAGGGTTAGCCGTGGCACCTGGTTTTATTAATATGATGAGTCATGCAGAAGTTTCGTTACTCCTGGATGGCAAATCGCAGAGCGATATCCGGCAAGGGATTACATTAGAAGTATTAGGTGAGGGTTCGATGGGACCATTGAGCGATAAAATGAAAAATGATTATCGCGATCAGATGAAGCGCAATCCTGATTGGCAATTTGATATCGACTGGACTACACTCGGAGAGTATCTTGAATCATTACAACGTAAAGGCATATCGCCCAATGTAGCTTCGTTTGTTGGAGCGAACACGATTCGTATTCATGAATTGGGCTATGCAAACCGCGCTCCCAATGCTGAAGAACTCGAGCGTATGAAGGCCCTTGTTAAACAAGCGATGGAAGAAGGTGCCATGGGAACTACTACCGCATTAATTTACGCTCCCGATAATTATGCTACTACAGAAGAGTTGATTGAGCTGAGTAAAGTGGCCGCCCCCTATGGAGGTATGTACATTTCTCATATGCGCAGCGAAGGGAACAATATTTTGGCTGCCGTAGATGAAACGATACGCATTGCACGCGAAGCCAATATGCCTGCCGAAATTTATCACTTGAAATTGGGAGGCAAAGAAAACTGGGGAAAGTTAGATTCCGTGATTGCAAAAATTGATAAAGCCAATAAATCTGGTCTTCACATCACAGCGGATATGTACAACTACACTGCGGGAGCAACCGGATTGGATGCCACCATGCCACCCTGGGTGCAAGAGGGCGGAATCAAGGAATGGATCAAGCGATTAAAAAATCCTGTCATCAGAAAAAAAGTATTGCAGGAAATGCTAACACCAACCGATAAATGGGAAAACCTTTTGTTGAATGCAGGAGATCCAAACAATGTGTTATTGCTGGGCTTCACCAACGACTCACTAAAACGATACACCGGGAAAACATTGGGTGAAGTAGCCAAGATCTATGGCAAGTCACCACAAGAGACCGCCATGGATCTGGTCATCACAGATAGCACGCGTGTTGAAACGGCCTACACATTAATGAATGAAGAAAACATAAAACGGCAGATTGCCTTGCCCTACGTGAGTTTCGGTTCCGATGCGGGCTCACCATCAGCGGAGGGAATGTTCTTGAAGTATAAAGATCACCCGCGCGCCTACGGAAATTTTTCACGACTACTTGGAAAATATGTGCGCGATGAAAATGTGATTCCCTTAGAAGAAGCCGTGCGCAAACTGTCTTCATTACCAGCCACCAATTTAAAAATACAAAGGAGAGGATCACTCGCGACAGGTTACTATGCCGATATCGTCATTTTCGATCCGGCAAAAATTCAAGATCATGCTACCTTTGAAAACCCACATCAGTACAGCACCGGTATGGTACATGTGTTTGTGAATGGCACACAGGTGTTGGAAAATGGCGAGCATACAGGAGCAAAGCCGGGGAGAGTGGTAAGAGGGCCAGGGTGGAAGGGAGGCAAGTAAGTTTAAGATGATTATACTATGATTTCGAAAAAGTATATATAAGATATGATTGTCTTATATTTATATGTTGTGCACCATTTGCTTGGAAAATAAAAGATAATATCATGAGACAATTAGCCTTTTGGACAATAGTACTCTTATCAAGTTGCTCGACAAAGAAGGAAGTGACGGAAGAAAATAAATAAAGAAAGTAACATCACAATTACTGCCATTCAACAGAGTTTAACCCAGACGGAAACAAAAAGTGACACTATTAAAATAGACTTTCCTTTGGACAGTCTCTTAAAATTTGACTCCGAGTCAGAGTTAAAAAATGTTTTTCGAGATAAGATTAAACGGTCGACTGGATACTATCCAGAAGGTATGGGCGAATATCAAAATACTTTACTATTTCCGGGAACTAAGAATGAAGTAGAATTTGTATGGCAAGACGACTCAATTACTTTCAGTGGACTTGCAAGTATAAACTTATCCAGACAAGGAACAGACTGGAAAACAAAGGAAGGTATAACCCTGGGAACGAAACTTAAGGAATTAGAAAAACTAAATCAAAAACCATTTACTTTCTATGGATTTGGATGGGACTACTCTGGAATGACCGACTGGGACAATGGACATCTACATGATAGAAAGGTCTTTGTAAATCTCGGGTATCCTGGTGAGACAATGCCGCCCGAATACGAAGGACTATTGGGAGATCAAGAGATGAGAAGTGATTCAGAGTTAGCACAAAAAGCTAATCCAGTTGTGTGTGTAATAACAATGAGGAGATAGCAAACGGTGCACAACAAATGTTTGCGCAATGGTGGCGTGACATCAAGGTATAAAGTAAATTTATTTTATTACGTTTGCCCACGTGGACAGGACGCGGTTTCAATAAGCCACCACTACGAAAACACAAACGTGGGCGCAACGCTAAAACCAAAAATTAAAACCAAATGGACATAGATTTCATTCATTGGGATATTAATCCTGAGATTATTAACATCATGGGTTTCTCATTAAGATACTATGGGATTTTATTTGCAGGCGGAATAATGCTCTCCGCTTTTATTTTGAAAGGAATTTTTAAAAATGAAAATATCTCATTGGACAAATTGGATACACTCACAATGTATGGAGTGATTGGAATTTTTGCAGGGGCAAGGTTAGGTCACTGTTTATTTTATGACCCATCTTATTATTTCAATCATCCATTGGAAATGCTTTTACCTATCCAACTAACAGACAGCGGAGAATACAAATTCACAGGTTATCAAGGTTTGGCAAGTCATGGAGGTGCTGTTGGGTTAATTATTGCGCTCATTCTGTATTCAAGGAAAACACAAGAGTCAATAATAAACACCATTGATTTGATTGGGGTGGTCGCACCTTTAGGGGCATGTTTTATAAGAATCGGTAATTTGATGAATTCTGAAATGATCGGATTTCCTACCCATGTTCCCTGGGCTTTTATTTTTATACGTGAAGATAATTTACCAAGACATCCAACGCAGCTCTATGAAGCGATTTCTTATTTATCTATCTTCTTACTGATTTTCTATTTATACAAAACGAACCGACCTAAATTACAAAATGGGTTCTTTTTTGGAACATCAATTTCATTAATATTCATCGCACGATTTTTTATTGAATTTTTAAAAGTGAGACAAGTTCCATTTGAAGAACAAATGCAGCTTGATATGGGGCAGTTATTGAGTATTCCGTTTATCTTAATTGGGTTAGGGTTTGTCATTTATGGACTGATGAAAACAAAAAGGGATAAACAAGAAAATGAATTGTTAACAACATTTGACTAATCGCCCAGCTCCCAATCAAAGCTATTTGCAAGTGTGTGGTGCAGTGTAAATCTGGACATATAATCGACAAAGGAAAAATTGTAATGTCTGACCCAAAAGAAGGGCCCTTGTGAGTAAGAACATTTTCAAGCACGCATGGAGAGTCTTCAAAGGACACTCATCAGATAGAAACAAAAAAACAACAATAACTCTAAATGAACCCTTACTAAATATGCAAAGTATTGAAATACAAAAAGCAACACTAACCAACATTAACGAACTGCAAAAAATCGGAAGACAAACATTTTTCGAAACATTTTCAGCTGGGAATACGGAGGAGAACATGACGAAATATTTAGAAGAAGGATTCTCTGAGGAAAAATTGACTACAGAACTCAATGACAAAAACTCTGAATTTTACTTAGCCTCACTCGATCATCATCTAATTGGTTATTTAAAACTAAACTTCGGGCAAACACAAACAGAAATAAAAGACGACAAGGCAGTTGAAATTGAAAGGATTTATGTGCTGAAAGAATTCCACGGAAAAAAAGTGGGGCAGCTGCTTTACGAGAAGGCCATGCAAATCGCTAAACAGATCAATGCCGTCTATGTTTGGTTAGGAGTTTGGGAAGAGAATCCCAGAGCCATAAACTTTTATAAGAAAAATGGTTTTGTGGAGTTTGATAAACACATTTTTAAATTAGGTGATGATGAGCAGACAGATATCATGATGAAACTGAAATTGAACGTTTAGAGTAGATTGGATTTTGATTTGAAATATGACACCGCAATAAGTTTTTCTTTTTTTTTCAACACATATTTTCCGACAAAGGAAGTGATCGATTAACACGAATACCTGCTAAGCCTTGTCATCATAGGTGGTATCGCATGAGTCTAGCTATGACGAACGATGAATTACTTCAGTTTTGCTTTAAAAAATTCTACCGTGCGTTGCCACGCCAGTTCGGCAGCAGGTTTATCATAGCGAGGTGTGCTATCGTTATGGAAACCGTGATTCACATTCGGATAAACATAGGCCGTATACTCCATGTTGTTTTCCTTCAGTGCTTTTTCATACGCTGGCCATCCTTCATTTACGCGCGTATCTAAGCCGGCATATTGAAGTAATAGCGGTGCCTTGATTTTTGGTACATCCTCTAGTGCAGGTTGGCCACCATAAAATGGAACTGCAGCTTTTAAGTCAGGGATACGTACGGCCATCATGTTTGAAATCCAGCCACCAAAACAAAATCCTACTACACCTACTTTGCCATTGCAATTGGGGTGTGATTTCATATGCCCATAGGCTGCTATAAAATCTGTTAGCATCTCAGTGCGATCGCGTTTGCTTTGCAATTCACGCCCCTTATCATCATTACCGGGATAGCCGCCCAGTGGAGTAAGCATATCGGGTGCCAGTGAAATAAATCCAGCCAATGCAGTTCTTCTTCCTACGTCTTCGATATAGGGATTTAGTCCACGATTTTCATGTACCACAATCACTCCCGGTAATTTACGTTTCCCTTTCGCAGGTTTTGAAAGCAATCCTTTGATGGTACCTCCGCCTTTGGATGATTCAAAGTTTATATAGTCGGATTTCACTCGTGGATCATTCGGTTGAATTTGAATGATATGATAATCCGGACTGATGAAAACTAAGTAGCGATGCAACAGTGATGCCTCCTATAGCATAGGTGGAAAGCTTATCGAGGAATAAACGCCTTTCAATCCGATTGTGTGCATAATCATCATAGAGATCAAAAACTTCCTGCTTGAGTTCTTCTTTTTTAATTTCTTTCATAATGATTTGGGTTGGAAATTTCAGTGACCATGAAAGTACGATGATTTTAGATTTTCACCTATTTCAAAGAATAGCATATTTTTTGATCATGTTTTGTTAACGAATTCCTAAATCGATGAAAGTTTTGATCGTTACTTTTTGTTGATGAACCAAGCCCACAAGATAAAAACAAATTGAATGGGCAAGCGAATGAGCGCCATCTCGTGACTTCCTATGGCAGGATTTTCTTTGAACACATCCATTACATGCAGAGGTAAAAATGCCACCATCAACAGGAGTATGCCCAATGTGCCTGATGAACGATAACGAGGAATCATAGCGCCTATGCCAACCATGATTTCTAAAACTCCGGCAGCATAATTGACCAGGTCTTTCGGTAAGAAATCCGCAATAAAAGGATTATACATTTCAGGATTGATGAAATGCATGACACCACCGAAAGCCATAAAAATTCCAAAGAGAAAGGTTAATGCTGTTTTAAACTTTGACATGCGAGTTTTATTTTTTTTCACGGTCATAAAATGAATACTATCAATTTTTTTATATAGAAAGAACAAATTTGTTTCGGTGATCCCAACGGGATGATAAGCGGCCTAAAAGCTTAATGGTAAATTAAATCGCTATCACCCGGTTGGCAGCATATTTCGTATGGCCGTGATTTTCCATGCCTTGTCTTTATAAACAACAATAAAAGTACTCCACATTTTTCTGGTTGTGCCATCTGTATTTTGTATTTCATACCGCGCATCTACAATAGCACTTTCTGAATTGATAGATCGTATTTTTTCAATGATGAGTTTTCTTGAGCCAGGGTTACTCTCTGTACTTTGCATCATACCTTCCATAGATCCCGTGATGCCATTTCTCCATTCACCCGAAGAAACCAATTGATCTACATCATTCGTTAAAATGCTTTTGAGTAATATGGTATCTTTATTTTCCCGTGCATGAGAATAATTATCAATTAAGGAGAAAATCTCTTGCCTTTCTTTATCATCAGTTTTGTTTCCTTGAGCGAAGACGCATGGGGCAATCACGTTAAATAGGATAATACAGAAAATGTTTTTCATGATTTCATTTTTAATTGATGGCCTGGCCATTTCGTTTTTGAAAATAATAATATAACGGAACACCGCTCATGATAAGGAAAAGACCAACGAGAGATTGTTTGGGGTGAACCCAAATTGTATTTATCGTTAACGCAATCGAGAATACCAGCAACACCATGGGCACGAATGGATAGCCCACTACCTTAGCTTTTATCGTTCCATTTCTTTTTAACTTAATGACAGCAATGGCCAGAAGACCATAAAACAGAAAACTGGTGAAGATCACCATGTCGGTGAGCATGTCAAATGAACCCGATACGAGCAACACACAACTCAAGACCATCGTGTAAACCAACGCCACATCGGGCGTTCTGAATCGGGGATGCACATGTTGAATATGTTTGAAGAGATATCCTTCTTGCGCCATACGGAAGTATTTTCTCGGAACCGTAACAACATTGCTATTGAGCGCACCAAATACACAGATTACAAATAGAATCACGAGCAAGGTTTTGCCATAGCTGCCAAACAATGTATCAGACACGACAAACGCTCCGATTTCATTATCAGTAACGGCCCTGAGTCTCTCCAGCGAAAGCACTTGCAGATACGAATAGTTCACAAGTGCGTAGAGTACGATGACAAGTAAAACACCAAGTGTCAAGGCAATGGGAAGATTCCGTTTTGGATTTACAATCTCGCCTGAGATATTGGTGGCTATGTCCCAACCATTATAGGCCCAAAAGGCACCTAACATCGCAGCTAAAAAGGCACTATAAAATAGCATTCCTTCAGGTTCCGCAACAGTATTGATTATTTCGTGATTACTTACTATTTCTGGTTTGGCATAGGTGATTCCCACCACGATGAGGAGGACTATACCCACTATTTTTGCCGTGGTAATGACGCTATTGAAAACCCCACTTTCACGAGAGCCTAATAAATTTATTCCAGTAAGAACAACGATAGCGGATATCCCCACCAGTTTAACACCAGAGTTAGCGAATGGAAAAACAACGTTGGCTACCGAAATATCTTTCCATGCATCAAGTGGATTGGGTAAGGGTGAAACGGTATTTACGATGTCACCAAAAAGAAAGCCGAGAGCGGCAATGGCAGCAGGGCCTATTATTAAAAAGTCGGCCCATCCTGATAAAAAGGCAATAAAATTTCCAAGCGATATCCGAAAGTATTCATACAAGCCACCTGACTCTTCAGTGAGTGATGCTAAGCCGCTTATTGTGAATGCTCCAAACAAACTGATGACACCCGCCAGTATCCAGGCCATAAGAATGGCTGTTTCACCCAATCCCGTCTGTGCCATGGGTATTATTTTTTTAAACACGCCACTGCCGATGATCAACCCAACCACCATCATGGTGCTGGCAAAGAGACCAAGTGTCCTTTTAAGCGATCGTTCAGTTTTTAATTCCTGGTTCATGTATCACTTTGGATGGGCAAGTCGAATTAAATTGTTCCTAAATGAACATTGTTCAATGATCATTCTTTATGAGAAATTGATTTATCGCACTAATCGTTTCAGGAAGATTGTCATTCATGGTTACGTGACCTGAATTTTTAATCACTGTAAATTCAGAGCCAGGTATCAGGCTTTGAAAATACCGGACGGTGACGGGTCTCGCTTCATCATATTCTCCTGTTAAGAGTAATGTAGGTACAGCTATTTTACCAAGATCCTTTACACGATCATACTTTAGTAAATTGCCGGTTGCCGTAAATTCGCTAGGCCCCCACATAAACTCATATACATTAGTTCCGGAGAACATATTCGAGGAGTCTCTTTGGGCTTGAGATGTCTCTTTTCTTTTTAAAAAGTATCTGTAATATAATTTTACAGCACTTAGATATGCTTCGCTGGTGTATGTTTTATTTTTCTCATTTTCTCTGATGATTACCTGAATGGAATCGGGTAGTGTAGAAATCAGCGTATCAGCATCTTTGATCCAGAGGTCGGTGCTAAACAAAGGGCTGTGAAATAGAATTGCCTTTACTTCCTTGGGATATTTCAGATAATAGTCTATTCCCAACATCGTGCCCCACGAATGACCATAGAGATAAAACTCCTTGAGATCTAATGCTTTTCTTACCTGTTCAACCTGTTCCACATAGTGCTCAATCGTCATCAGTGTGGTATCCGTGATGCGCGTTGATCGTCCGCATCCAAGCTGATCGATAAAGATTACAGGCCGATCCTTGCTTAATTCTTTCAATGGATCAAGATAATAACTGGATGATCCGGGCCCACCGTGCAATAACAGGATCGGAGTGTTATTCCCTGAGCCATTGATGCGGTACCAGATCTTTCCACCAGTTACTTCAATGTAACCTTCGCCTGGTTTAAGCTCCTTTGTTTGGCAACCGATCAGTATGAAAATCGACATGCATGATAGGAGAAGAAGGGATAAATTAAATTTCATAGTGTGTCTTTTGGTTGAATTATTGAATTGTTCCGCTAAGAAAAATTCGCAGGGTTCTCATTCTGGAAACGAATTTCAGTACGGATATACAACGCTTCGTATTTCAGAGTTTCCACTGCTTTAGCAATGAAGGTAAGTAATCTTTTTTGTGTTGTCGTAATCCCTCACGCCTTCATACAGGAATGACTGAAAGCCTGAAAGTCCACCACCAGTTTATCCCTGGTTAGGAATAGGTTCAGGGTTTTGATTTTAAGCACTTTAATTTCAAGTCTGAAAGCATTGAAAAGACATTTGAATGGAGACAGTCACATAGAACCTGAGTAAACTCATTTTTTAATTTGTTCTCTTGCACTACTTTCACATCATATTTAACAATGTAATTATGAAGACCTTTTCCAGCATAGTCATTCTACTTTGTATCTGCTTCAGTGGATTAAGTCAGGTTATTTCTTCTCCACAGAAGAAACTTACGCTACGCTTCCAACTCACCGAAAAGGGCGAACCCTCGTATCAACTCTCTATCCGTGATAAAAAAGTAACGGAACCAAGCCTGATGGGTCTCGAACTTAAAGATCAGCCTGCTTTGGCAGAAGGGTTTACATTGACGCACTTAGACACCATAACCGTGAATGAAAAATGGAATCCTGTTTGGGGAGAAGTAAAAGAGATTGTCAACAACTACCGCGAACTAACAGCTCACCTGCAACAAACTGCAACCGGGCGTGTCATGATCATTCGTTTTCGTCTTTTTGATGATGGTGTTGGATTTCGCTACGAGTTTCCGGCACAGTCAAAGTTAACCTACTTCACCGTGATTGGCGAACGCACTCAATACAATATGACCGGTAACCATAAATCGTTTTGGATTCCAGGCGATTACGACACCAATGAATATCCATACACGACTTCTGCATTGAGTGAAGTGGATGCGATAACGGTATCGAAGAAGTATAATGAAATCGGAACCCGCTCCCCCATTGCTAAGAACGTAGTGCAAACTCCTTTCATGATGAACTCTGCCGATGGTTTATACATCAATATTCATGAAGCAGCGCTGATCAACTATCCTGCAATGTACATCCGCGTGAATCAGCAAAACTATTCACTCTCCACCGAGTTGACTCCCGATGCCTTTGGTAATAAAGCGTATCTACAAACTCCTTGCAATACTCCATGGCGCACGCTATTGGTAAGCTTTAAAGCAGCCGACTTACTCATGTCAAAAACGATTCTCAATCTGAACGAGCCTTCGGTGATCAAAGAAACCAGTTGGATCAAACCTCAAAAGTTTGTGGGCATCTGGTGGGGCATGCACATGGGCACGGCTACCTGGAATTATGCCGATCAGGGAAACATCATTTTAAAAAATATCGATTGGAGTAAGCTCACTCCCAATGGAAAGCATGGAGCAACCACACAACACACCAAACGCTTCATTGATTTTGCGGCAACCCATGGACTTGACGGTGTGCTGGTCGAAGGCTGGAATGTAGGATGGGAAGATTGGGCGGGCAATTGGAAGGAAGAAGTGTTTGACTTTACAACACCTTATCCCGACTTCGATGTAAATGAATTGCAAAAATATGCGAAAGAGAAAGGTGTGAAACTGATCATGCATCATGAAACTTCAAGTTCTGTCACCAACTATGAACGAAGAATTGACCAGGCTATTCGCTTCATGAAAGATCATGGTTACGAATCCGTCAAGACGGGCTATGTGGGGCGCATCATTCCTCGTGGAGAATTTCATGATGGTCAGTGGATGGTGAATCATTTTACACGCGTAGCTGAAAAATTTGCCACCAATAAAATTATGGTGGATGCTCACGAATCGGTAAGGCCGACAGGTTTACATCGTACGTATCCAAATTGGATGGCCAACGAAGCAGCGCGAGGCAATGAGTTCAATGCCTGGAGCAGTGGCAATCCACCGGAGCACGAAACGATCTTACCCTTCACGCGACTCATGGGTGGACCGATGGATTATACTCCGGGTATCTTTCAAATCAAACTGGATTACTACAACACTGGAAACAAATACCAGGTGCATACTACACTCGCCAAACAACTCGCTTTGTATGTAACCATGTACAGTCCTTTGCAAATGGCTGCCGACTTACCCGATAACTATGAGAAGCATCTCGATGCATTTCAGTTCATCAAAGATGTGCCCGTAGATTGGGACAATACCAAAGTGCTTGAAGCGGAACCTGGCGATTACATTGTTACGGCCCGTAAACAAAAAGGAAAAGAAGCCTGGTATATCGGAGCCATCACCGATGAAAATAAACGCGATGTGCAGGTAAGTTTTAGTTTTCTTGATCCGAATAAGACTTATGTGATAACAATTTATGGCGATGCTCCTGATGCTCATTGGGAAACTAATCCCATAGCTTATTCCATTCAAAACTATACCGTCACTAGTAAAACGATGATCAAATTGAAACTTGCGGCCGGTGGTGGTGCGGCTCTTACGGTGAAGCCGGCTACGGTTGAGGAAGAGAAAAAGATTAAGAGGTATAAATAGCGATACCAGATAGTGTATAATCTTCTGGCTTGAAGTCCTTCATAGTAATTTTCCTTCTCTCATTACATTGGAATAGAAGGGTGTTATTTTATGTTTTGAATTCCATTCTTGTTCAGAATAGACCATTGGGCTAATGACTTCGCCAATCTCAAACTCATGGTCGTAGAGTGGGTAAGTAATGTTTTTCTCAATCTCAGCTGTTATTTTGTCTTTATTCAATAATATAAGAAGGTCCCAGTCGGAGTCAGGCTTCATTGTTCCGCGTGCCCTTGAGCCGTACAAATACACTTTTGCAGATGGGTCTTTGTCTAAGACAATCTTTTTTATACGGTCGAGTGTGATTTGTTGATTTGTCATTCTCCAAATTCATCAATTTTTCTGGTCATTTCTGTCGTTGGCGCAAGTGGGCATCCCGTTTGAGGCTTGGCGAAGGTGCGATTTTCACTAAAAATATTGATGCGAAGAACTTAACTTTCTGTAACCACAAAGCTGTAAGAGGAGATCGAAGCCTCGCCTATTGGAAATGTGCTGTTACAGACTTTTTTTCTCCCATTGTTCAATCAATACTTGCTCAATTGAAATGGTCTGAATTCATTTTACTTAGCTGATATTCTTTATTCCAAACCCTGTAGGAGAAATAAAATAGTGACAACAACATAAGACCGTAGATGACAAATAGCGGTCTTCCTACTAACTCGCGGAAGGAATTGTAAATAGACACGTTGTAGAATTGACAAAGATTATGAAGGGTCGCCAAAAAACTGACGAAGATGACTACGCGGATTAAAACATATCCCGAATGGGCTAAAAGTATCTTTTTGTTCTTTGGCATTTTATAAAAGACCTCAGTAAACCGTCCTCTTTCGTTGAAATAAACTTCAGAAACAAAGTCAGTAAGGCGGCTGGGTTTCGTTTGCAGTTTTGTACCCGTATACCGG
>JANOUH010000481.1:0-4658 GCA_031416795.1 Cytophagales bacterium
CCAATTGAAAACGGAGCGGGTCCTACTCGCACAGGCTTAGGGGCAGGATTTTATGAGCTGGAGGTAATCCGCATTTCTACGCAATGTGTTGGGATACAGAAAGTAACAGTAGAAATTTCTGATCAGATTTATCCTAAATTAGATATAGGTCAACAAGAAGTCATTTGTGGTGCTGTTAGTTCTGTTACTCTTGGTGGTACTATTATTCTCGGGGGTAATGTATCTGAGATTGGGGCAACCAATAACTTAAATTACTATTGGTTTAGTGTACCATCAGGATTTACAAGTACTGAATCAAATCCTATTGTTAGCCCTCTAGTAACTACTAAATATGGTTTGGTAGCCAAGGATGAGTTTAATTGTAAAAGTGATACTGTTTACAAGGAATTTTTAATTAAACCAGGTGCAATACCAGCAACGAATCCTACCCAAACCAGCTTTACTGCTAATTGGGCAGTAACGAATCCACAAAATACTTACATGCTTGATGTATCACTGAATTCTGACTTTTCTTCATTTTTGACGGGATATAATGGAAAAGCAATTTCTGGCGGTACGACTAATGAAATTATCAATGGTCTCTCAAGTGGTACTTCCTATTTTTATAGAATTCGCTCGGTAGATGAAGCATCGTGCAATTCGATGTCTCAACTAACCATCCCGGCAAACCCTGTTACTAAAGTTGTCGATCAAAGAAGCGATAATTTTTTCATTGCGCGATGGAATACTGTAAACGGAGCCCAATCTTACGAACTTGATGTTTCGCGTTATGTGGATAAATTTAATTCTTTTGTTACTGGATATAACGCAAAGGTGATTGCCGGTGCCAACTCAGAAACAATCATTGCCTTGGTTGATAATCTTTCAGCCGGAACTCCTTATGTATTTAGAGTCAGGGCTATCAATTCAGCCGGTAAATCGGGTAATTCAGGTGAAGAACCTGTATTAACTACAGGTACGTTTAAACCACTTTCTCTAACCATACTTAATTTTAACAGTGGTAAGTTTACCGGGCTCCCCGTAATAGTCAAAGGTCTGATCACCGCACCCATAGGGCAGGTGCAAGCAACCATGCAACATAGAGGAATTACAGAAAGCACATTTAAATCAAAAACTGTTACGTTGGTAAGTGATACTATTAAAGTTACGGTGGATGAGACCATGATTGATGAGTTGGGTATTGAATTCACACTGCGAGCCACTGATGCATTCGGTCAAATTGCTTCAGCCACTGAAAGGATTTACAGGACATATAATTCTGCCACCAGTCCGTCATTTATTAATGAAAATTTTGCTGGAAACAGTTCTTCCATTAAAATTATTTCAGTGCCTTATGATCTTAAAGATGCCCAGATCAGCTCCATCTTTATTCCTAAGTTAGGCGTTTACGATAAGAAAGGCTGGCGCCTGGCTCACTACAATTCAAGTAAGGAAAGCAATGAAGAATATCCTATTCTTTCAAAGGTAGAGAGAGGATCAGGCTATTGGTTTAATGCAAAAAGTGGTGAAGTAAATTTGCAGGCGGGTGAAGGGGATGTAGGATTATATAACCAATCCAATCCTTTTATACTGAAGCTTGAAGAAGGTTGGAATCAAATCGGCAATCCTTTTCCGTTTCCAATTGATTGGGATGATATCATGGCTGATAATGTTAGTGCAGCCAATATCCTTGGAGATTTATATGTGTACGATGGCACCATAGTAAACTATAATAAGGGGAATAAACTTGATACGTATTCTGGAGGTTTTGTACGCGCAAGTTCCCCGGTAGATCTGGATATCAAAGTGAACTTAAAGAGCAGGGCTGGAGGCCGGACTTCAAAGGTGAGTGATTTTGATGCAGTAGATGCGTGGCAACTTCCTTTAACAATCAAACAGAACAGTGCAGTCTACGATATCAGTAGTATTGGAATGCATCCGGAAGCAACCTTGACCCTTGATCAGTTTGATGAAGTGAGCCTCCCAAGGTTGGAAGATTATCTTGAGTTGTCCTTTAAGCATCCCGAGAGCCGTTATCGCTATTTCACAAAGGATATCGTTCCTGTCATAGCCAAACACACATGGGATTTCTCCATTGCCAGCAGTGCTGCCGGAGGACTCACCGAACTGTCATGGGATTATTCTAAAATTAAGAATGCTGGTTCGGGTTATTATTTATTGGATGTATCTAATGCAGCCTGGTTAGATATGTCTAGGATCCATGCATATACGTTCGTAGGTAAGGAGAATAATAATTTTAAAATCTATTATAGCAGTAATGATCATGTGAAGCCTGATATGATGATCTGGGGTCATCCTTATCCGAACCCTTCAGCGGATATCGTATTTACCAACCTCATCCTACCGGAATCAGGTGTTGAGTATGTCGTTGAATTATCTATTTACGATCTAATGGGCAGGAAAATTAAAAGTATCGTTAAATCTGGAATTCAAAGTGGATCAGTACAAATGAAATGGGAGGGAGATGAGTCTTCAGGATCGAGGGTTAGTGCTGGCATCTACTTAATGAAGGCAAGAGTAAATAATTCTTCTTTGCCCGGTTATTATAAAATCGAACTAAAATAATGAGGAAAGCACTGAAAACTGTTTTGTTGACCTACGCTTTCTATGCGATGTTTCCTGCGTTTGGGCAAGAACTCAGAACGAAAACAAATGCTGTTTATCTGACCTTCAAAACGCCAAGAACGCTTACCACCGTTCCGACCATAGTATGGAATTCGCCACAACTAGAGTATACCAACAGTTTTGAGAACACAGTAGAAATAGAAGTAGATATTAAATCGGAAATACCATTAAGTAATATTCAACTCGTACTGGGAGACAATGTGTCTAAAAAGGCCAGGGCAGCAAAGAAAATTGAAGGCGTTGAAAATAAGAAGTCATTTCATTTGAAAGAGAAGGTTTACTTACCAGAAGGGTCAAATTATTTAGAAATTATCGCTGAAAATGTTGATGGGGCCAAAGTGTCAAGCTCAAGAAATATTTTGGTGGGTATGGATGCCGTGGCAGATGCCGTGAGCATAGACCGTAAAGATTATGCATTGTTAATAGCAACCGATTCGTATGATTACTGGAATGACCTCGTTAACCCGGTATACGATGCGAATTCGATAGCACGGGAATTAAGTGAAACGTATGGATTTGAAGTAGATATTTTAGAGAACGCGAATCAGGAAGATATTCTTCTTAAGATAAAAGAGTATGCCAAGAAGAACTTAAAGCCCCAGGACCAATTATTCATTTTTTTTGCAGGTCATGGTCAATTTGATGAGGGGTTTGGCGAAGGTTATATCGTGGCAAAAAACTCTTTAGAGGTTGATAAGGCCAAAGTGACGTACATATCACATTCCAACTTACGTTCATACATTAACAATATTTCGTGTAATCACATTTTACTTACCATGGATGTTTGCTTTGGAGGTACGCTGGATCCGGTCATTGCCCGTGCTCGAGGTTCAAATACTTCCGATGATTTAACTACCAATGAATTTCTGGCCCGTAAACTATCAAAGAAAACAAGACAGTACATCACATCCGGTGGCAAAGAGTATGTCTCTGATGGTATACTGGGTAAACATTCACCTTTTGCCACGAGATTTGTGGAAGCATTGAAAAGCCGGGGAGGTGAAGATCGTATTCTTACGATATCCGAGATTGTTCCTTTCTTAGAAAAGATTAGTCAGCATGAACCTCGCTCAGGCGAGTTTGGAGATAATGAAAAAGGAAGTGATTTTGTTTTTGTTGCTAAGCAGAATTAATATCACTTCATCAACTTATTTTCCACCAGCCAGGCATTCACATTCTCGTGAATAGGAGCCGCATACTCCATCGACAAATAGTGAATGATTTCATCAATTATTTTGTCAGCTGTTAAATGGGCAGCGTTCAATGTGCTGATCATTACTTTTAATTCCTGTTGAAGTTCGGCCTCATTTACATAATACGGGATGAAAGAACCTAATTTAACGGAAGGAGTGAAGTAGGGATCCTTTTTATCCTGATGATACATGACGGTAACTTCGGGATAACTACTCCCTGTCGCTTCACTAAATAGAAATGACTTACCTAAATTAAAACCTGTATTAGAAGATATAATTTTTGATACCTTTTTCCCTTGGTCCATATAGCTTACCGATACACCGGCAGGTTCACGCAACGTAGTTTCCAGCGTGTCGATGGATATGGCACCAACACCTAAAACCAGCAGGGTATCAAAAGATAATTCCTTTTTAATATTTTCGAGATTCGTGGTTGCCGCTCCACGCGATGCTTTACTCTTCTTTTCAGGACTTAAAAAGGTTTGCATCAGTTGCATGAATTCTCTGGGCGAGTTATCCGGAATGTTGCGAATGGTCTTCGTGCCTTCCGAATTGATCACATGAACGTAAGCTTCTCTGGTGTCAAAGATTAAACGATCATCAGGCTTAACAATATCACCGGATTTTATTTCCCTGTTTAATATTTTTGAAATTACTTTGCCACTCACCTTTATGACGGTATAGCTCGAATGAATTTGTGCTTTTAGCTGGAAGGTGATACCCCATAAAGCAATCAATACTAAGATTTTGACTTTAGGAATGATCATGTTTACTATTTATTTTAACACAAGTTAATAAATGATTTTCATTTTTAATGTCGTTATTTTGACGCAACCCAAA
>JANOUH010000482.1:0-2614 GCA_031416795.1 Cytophagales bacterium
GAATAATCTGATAGGATGATCCTGATATCGGAGAATTGTCATCTTGATAGGTATAACTTATCTTGATATCCTGATATCCATTGATGATTAAGTTAGGTGTCAGTTCGGCATCACCGCTTCCAAAATCCTTGAAGCCGGCAGTGATGATGTCCCCAGAAACAACGTCAGTTAACACAAAGAATCCTTTTGAAGTACCAGAAGTAGCTTTTGGAAAACCCGAAATGGAGATTTTTCCTCCGCCTTCACAGAAAATTAACGTTCCTAAATTACTTGGTGGCCCTGAATTACTATTTGAAAAGGGTGGGTTGTTCGTGTCGTTCACATCTATATCAGACGGATTATAAACCTCGACAACAGGAATTGGATTTAAGAAGAACTCTACATTCTGCTTCAGTGGTAATTGCACGGAAGCATTGGCGATGCTTTGGTAGTCGGCATTAAATTCAACAATGCCTAGTGAACCGCCTGTGAAAAACTCATAGTTATAGTTCGTGTTTGTTGTCTGCCTGAACCCGCGATTGAGATACGGATTAAGTGCGGGATCCCCTGTACTGAATTCAGCATTTAAGATCGTTGCCCAATCTAACTCATAGGTGTTATAAAAACGATCATCCGGTCCACCTGTATTATTGGGATCTTTCGTTGTCGAAATTACACTCGCCAGCGAACCAAGAACATCAGCCCAGGCTTTGCCGGAAATAAACTCTTTGGCTCCACGCAAGGTGTCTGCTTTTACTGTGTACATAAAATAGGTCGGAAGATTATTAGTATAGAAAACCGTATCCTTTTGAACTCCCGTTGGGGCAGGAGATTTGATCGCTGAACTTATAAAGTTAGGATTATAGATGCCATATTTTATCGAAAGATCTGGAATGGCCGTGGTATGATCGTAGATGGTGTACTGAAGTGAATTTTGAGAGATACAACCATTGTTATCCGTGTGTGTTAACGTAATGTTGAACGGTGAATTAATGGTGACCGATGCAAGACTTAACTGATCCACATTTACACCCTGGCCACTAAAACTATCGGCTCCATAATCACCAACAGGAGGATCTGGGATAAGCGTAACCAAAAGGCTGGGCTCATTAAAATTGTCCGGTATGGAATTGATAGCTGTTAGATTAGTTGGGAAGTTGATTTCGGAATAGCTATTACTGAAATCAATTCCTTCTGGAACCGATGATGCTAGTTTTGCAAGGGCCGTACCATCGGGAATTGTAGCTACTAATGCATTTCCTCCAAGGCGTTCAATCCGCCCGCCCAAGGTTGTGGTCGAAATGACTTTTAAACCTGAAATAGTAATATCATCAAGAAAAGTATTGCCGCCATTGTTTCTGTAGGTAACCCGTAATGTGCTTGAGTTAATGAATTGTAATTTTCCAAAACCATCAACAAAACCAGTATTATTGGTTCCGGTCGGATTATAGGCATCGCGACCTGAAAGTGTCATTGTACCATATACCGGCTTGTTTGATCCATCCAATGTTACATCAAATTGATAGCCAGTTGGAAGGAGTAAATTAAATACCTGGTCTACATTACCTGCACTAAAATCACCCGTAGTCTTTTCATAAATCGTTATCGGTTGGTTGATAAACTGGTAGCTGTCTTTACAAATGGATACTGTAGGGGTATTGATCAATACTCCTGATCCAACAGGTAATGCAGAGGTTTTGAAACTTAAGGTGGCAGGAGAGGTTAAAGGTGCCGTTAGCGTATCAAGTGCCGCGAAATTAGATGCGGAACTTCCATAAGGTCCTTTTGAGGCAATGGGTTTAGGATTCGCATCGTTCTCAGCATAAATCCAGACATTATAATTAGTGGAAGGAGTATACAAATCGGATCTTGTTAGACCAAACTGAGAGATGGGTTTAATTTTATCAATACTATAAAAGCCGCGATCAATTACAGTTCCTGTGTAATCATTTCTCCTACCTGCAATCTGACCATTCGTTGGCATTGGATCAGTGCTTTTAACAACCATGAAGTAAGCTTTTCCAGTCTGATCGAAGGTAGTATTGATGGTTGCTCCATTCGAAAAGATATCAGTAATGGAGGGACTAGGGTCGGCCAATAAAACAGGAGGAGTAGGGTTAGCAGTTTTGAAATACAAAGTTCCGTAGTAGGAGATGCCCTGGAATAGGTTACCAGATTCATCCATGATTCCGGTATTTCCAGGTTGATTAACTCCATTGTAAACACCTGATGGAATAAGCACATAATAAACATGATCGGGGATCAACGTGCCAGACGGAATGGCAAAGCTCAAGGGTGTAGCCAATTTATCACCAGTTAGCGTTGCTTTATTAGTGGCATTATCCGGCCCACCTGTCAACGTATTGTCAAAGAAACCATTGATAGCATTTAGCGTAATAGGGGGTGTTCCTGCGGTTTTATCATACAGGTTGATCTTACGATCAAGTGTCCAGACCGGTACACTGAATGCAAGATCTATTGTTAATTTATTTGGATCAATGTTTAGTTTGCCTACTGCCGGATTAGAAGCTACCAGCGTAGGTGGGAAAATAGAAGCAAAAGTGAATTTCTTACCCTGAGCATTAGCCGTAGCGCTTCCTTTTGAAGTAAGAATATTTGAATCTGTACTCGGGAA
>JANOUH010000483.1:0-10941 GCA_031416795.1 Cytophagales bacterium
CCACAGGAAACTGGTTGCCGATCTATACCAGTTTTAAAAAACATACGATGCGAACCATTTTTGAAACATCAGATGGGACGGTATTCATAGGTTCCGATAACGGCCTTTTCAAATCTGCCGACCAGGGACAAAGCTGGAAGCAAGTGCAGAATGAAGGCTGGGTCATGGATATGGTGGAGTCGGAAGGTGTTCTCATTGCGACAGGTCAAAACGGCATCATGCGTTCAATAGATAAGGGTGAACACTGGGAATGGGTAATCAACGAAGGTGGCGTAGGTATCGCTGTGGAACGAATCGATGGTGGATTTGCGGCTATATCCTACAACACGAGATCCCGAACCAGAAGGATACGCATTTCATTGGATAGTGGAAAAACTTGGCAAGCGATTGATGACGAACTTCAGCCTTCTTTGTCAATTTCATCCATCAAACAAATGGGCAAATATTTACTATGTGGTCATCCGGATGGAATATTCCGTTCATCAGACATGGGTAAAACATGGAATCTTGTTCATCCCGGTGTCGATAGCGCATTTAAACTATATGCAAGCCGGAATTTTGTTCCATCGGTTGATGATAGAAAAGTGTTTAAGATATATGTTTCCGGCAGTGTATTGTATGCTGTGGCAAGAAATTCTGGATGCTGAAAAATGATATTCAGGCTTTTTTCATTCATCCGCAATTAGGCCATCGAGTGGGCTGAATAATTTGTCATTCGCACTTCGTCATTCATATTTAGTGCCCCGTAGGTGTCCTCCATACGTACGTTCTAAATACGTAGCGCCACGGCATCCCTGCTATGGGTATGATCACCCAGATAAACAACACTGGCCATTTCTTCTGCATCTGAACCAGCCAGTTGATTGGTGATCCACAAAGGGTACGCAACAACGATGAGCCAAAGTGTTTTGTAGAAGATCATGAACAGCATGATGGGAAGCATCTTGAGGGTGTGAACGACACCAAGGGCGCTCAATGTTGAGTACGCAGCCCATACACACAACGCCACTGCAGTGATCGGTTTCCACGGTCCATGATGATTGATAATGGAGGTCCAAGAATCGAAACCGACAAAAATAAACATGAGCAAAAAGAACAAACGCATAACATATATATTGATGCGGGGAACGCCTTCATAGTTTGTGTAATCGCGTTTGAAAAGTTGGATGATAAAGTTTTTAATATTCATTTGTATTTCGTTTAGTTTCAACAAATGTGTGCGCCTGCATTCGCGATGGAAAAATAAAAGGACGGAAATGGGGTGGGGCAGGATGGAACCTGTATCGGTCCTGACTAACCTGCTCATCCAACAAATCCAAGGGTTGGTCATGATCGTATACTTGTCTGTCAACTGTTGTGGCTAGAGCAGGAAAAAAGCGGAGATTTGTATCAAATGATTTCAAAATGAGTAGCAAACAAAAAATATGGACCTGGGTGCTGTTGACCGCGATCATTTTTTCATTATTCAGATGGTTGTTTGGTTTGGCCATGCCGGAGATCGCAACGCCATTCGCCATCGGCATAACCGTTGTTGTGATCGGGGGACTTTTTTTGGGCTACCATGCTTACAAAATATGGTTGAAAGAACTTGCGCCATGGCATGATACACTTGTGTTGATACTGATCGTTTCGATGCTACTGGCATTTGTTGGTATTGGCATACTCGTGAATAGGATGATCGTGAACACGGAGTTCATGGAGTTTTCTTTTACGGTGTTATTGTTGTTCATACTCAACTTCTGTATCGGTGCATTGACTGGTCTTGTTCGTAACCGCGTGAAGACAAGGATTCAGACGGCACGCACGGAACTCGCGCACAGCAAAAGTGAATTACAATTACTGCAGTCACAGTTGAGTCCACATTTTTTATTCAACACACTCAATAATGTGTATGGATTATCCCTCACCGATCATGAGAAAGTGCCTGCTTTGCTGTTGAAGCTTTCCGAACTGTTGCGCTATTCCGTTTATGATGCCAAGGAGATGTTTGTACCGCTTGCGCATGAACTTGATTATATTAGAAACTACATCGACTTTGAAAAGTTGCGCATCGGCAGCAGGCTCAATCTGAAATTGAATCTTGAAGGTGTCACCGATCAGTCGTTCAACATACCACCCATGTTGCTCATTGTTTTTGTCGAGAATGCTTTCAAACATTCGCGCGATACACAGGGTGACAAAATTTTAATTGATATTGCGCTAGGCAATACGGAGCATGAAATTGTATTTTCAATAACAAATTCATGCTTTCGGAGCAACTCCGGTTCGGCTTCAAAAGAAAAGCATTCGGGGTTTGGCCTGGAGAGCGTGCGCAGGCGATTGAATTTACTGTACGAGCATCGTCATGAACTGACGATCAGGGAGTCGGTGAATGATTACGCGGTTAACTTGAGATTAATGAAATGATAATCAAATGTTTGATCATCGATGATGAGCCGATTGCGCGGCAGATCATGGAAACGTATTGCGGCTACCTGCCTGAACTGGTAGTTGTAGCCAGTTGTCAGCATGCGCTCGAAGCCAAACAGGTCATTGGGCGTGAGCAGGTCGATCTCATCTTTACGGATATCAACATGCCGGTGTTGAATGGCCTGGCGTTTATCAAGACGTTGCGCCAACCACCGCAGGTGATATTCACCACGGCATACAAAGAATTCGCGCACGAAGCCTTTGACATCAGCGCGTGTGATTATTTGCTGAAACCATTTTCGATAGAACGGTTTATCATGGCTGTGGATAAGGCGAAAGAAAAATTAGAGAAAGGCAGTGCCGGTGTGCAGATGCCGGCCACAGATTTATTTATTTACGTGCGCTCAGAAGGAAAGATCTTCAAAGTTGATTTCGAGACACTGCAATATGCTGAGGCAAGTGGCAATCATGTTAAGATTGTGATGGATGACCGGACGTTTACCACATCTATGACATTCGCCAGCTTTGAAGCGCTGCTCCCAAAGTCGACATTCAGTCGCGTGCATCGATCATTCATCATCAACAAATCAAAGATCCGTGTTATTGAAGGTAATCGTATTGTGATTGGCGCTCAGGAAATTCCCATTGGTTCTAATTACAGAGATCAGTTCTTTTTGGAGATTGGGATTAAATAAAAGGGACAAACGCAAGTTGGCAAACTGCGACTTTCAATAACTCACTCTTCATCATTCACACAAGTCAGCGACACTCTCTCGCGAAGCGTGGGGTGAACCATTTATGCGATTGAGCTTTATCGACTGCTGAATTTGTCAATCCAATCAACCTTATTGATTTCACCGATGCAGGAGAATCCCAGGTTGTTTGACGTAAGACACAAATAGCATCCATTATAATATGAAGGTTTGATGCCTTCATGCGGGGGCTTGATGTTAACGGCTTTCTGGCTGCAAAACCTAAGAAGTAATTAATTTGTCCCAATAGCTATCGGGATGCATTTTTTGGTTGTAAACTTCCCTGTAAAAGGCTTGTTGATTATAAAATTCCTGGATTCCAAAGACAATCTGTCTGGTCATAGTGCCGAGGCAATGACCTAAATCTTACCGAATAGTATTTTATTGTATTTTGGGTAAAAAATCAGCGTAAGTTTTAAAGGACCGTGATATGAGTGATGTAGCCATCGGCATCGACATTGGAGGTACCCGAACAAAATCTGGCTTGGTCAATATAAAGACGGGTGAGGTTAAGAAAATGATTGTTCAAGCAACAGAGAAAGAAGACGAATCTAAATTTCGATTTCAATTAACATCCGCTATTCGTGAACACCTGTCCTTTGCTATACAATCAGACCAAAAAGTTTCGGGCATTGGTATTGGTGTTTCCAGTTTTGTGGATAGGAGAGGAATGGTAGATAGCACCTATGGCTTTTTGACTTTTATGGAAAATTATCCATTAGCTTCTGTCATTGAAAAAGAATTTCATTTATCCTGTAAAGTGGACAACGATGCACGTATGGTGGCCTTGGGTGAAGCCACCTATGGCAAGGGTAAAGGATTCGAAAGGGTGTTGGCACTAACACTGGGAACAGGATTGGGCGTAGGATTTGTTTGCGAAGGCAAATTTGAAGATCAATTACCTCATGCGCACATGGCCGGTCACATCACAGTAACGCAGAATGACCATCATTGCTATTGTGGTAAAACCGGATGTCTTGAGTCCTTAGTATCGGCTGCAGGTATCCTTTATATTGGAGAAAAAAATAGCTGGACGAAGAAATACCCGAAGATACCACTCACCGCAGAATCAATATTTTTGGCCGCTGAAGAAGGTAATAAAGACGCCCAAGCGATTGTAATTGAGTGGGTAAATTATTTACGTATTGGAATTCACAATTATATCAACCTCTTTGCGCCCCAGGTAATTGTTATCGGTGGTGGAATAGCCAAAGGCATAAAACCTTATCTTGGTGTACTTACTGCCAATAATTATCTAAAGCCCTTTAAAAATTATACTTTAGCAATTACCATTTCTGAATTACATGAACATGCTGGTATTTTGGGAGCCGCTGCACGTATTCAGCTATAACATGACACGAATGAAAGTATTTATATTATTTTTTGTATTGGTGATTCCTGCCAGGCTCGCTGGCCAGGATAAAAAACAGCTTTACATTTCCAATGATGATCACACCGATTATATGTGGACGGGCAATGAAAGCCAGTACAGAGAAGCGTTCATAAAAATGCTGGACTTTTATATCGATCAAAGTGATAAAACCGCGGCCTTACCTTCCCCTTATCAAAGTAGATTTAACTGCGATGGAACGTTTTGGTTGTGGGAATATGAGAAACATAAAACCCCGGAAGAATTTCAGACATTAATTGAGAAAGTAAAGTCAGGACACATTAGCTTTCCTTATAATGCGCTGGTTTCTTGTTATGGGGCAAACACCACGGAAGGAACGCTGCGAGGTATGTACTATGCCGGTCAACTGGAAAGAAAATATAATCTCGACTTAGATCAGGCGGTAGCCATGGAAGATCAAACCTTACCTCTTGGACTTAGTTCCCTGTGGTCAGGATCGGGAGCAAAGTATAGCTGGAAAGGAGTGTGCAATTGTGCAACCAGGTTGATGGATCTTAAAAAACGAAACAAAGAAATTTACTGGTATACCGGACTCGATAGCCAGACGGTGTTAATGAAGTGGTATTCCATCACGGGAGATAATAAATCACTCGGTGGGTATGCAGAAGCTCGCGATCCAGATTTGGCTGTAGAGCAGCTTACTATTTTATGCAAAACACCTCATTATCCCTACCACATTGCCGGTGCCTTTGGTAAAGGCTGGGATGATCAGCTAACCTTAACGGATATGTTCACCGCTACAGCCCAGAAGAAAACGAATGATGAAAGACAAGTGATCGTTTCCAACCAATCAGATTTCTTTAAAGCTTTTGAGAACGCGTATGGAAAGGTAATCCCAGGTGAATCACTTTCCTATGGAAATGAATGGGACCTTTATAGTGCATCGATGTCAGAAGTCTCTGCTAAAGTGAAACGATCAGTGGAAAAACTGAGGGCAGCAGAAGCTCTGGCCTCTATGGTGAACCTTAAGGATAAGGACTTTGGCAACGCGTTGAGCGAGAGGAGAAGGGATGCATGGATGGCGCTGGGACTTTACTATGAACACAACTGGACAGCAGACGGACCTATTTCCCGGGTTGAACGAAGTGTATGGCAACGAAAAATTGAAAATCAAATCACCACCTATGTGGATTCCCTACATTCACTTTCAAAACAAAAATTAGGTGAAATGATTAAAGGCAAAAAAAACACAACAAGGTTCTATGTCTTTAACCCGCTTAGCTGGAAGCGAACTGATGTGTGTGATTTTCCTTATGGAGGAATAAACGAGATCCGGGTGATGGATATTCATACAGGCTTGCAAGTACCTTCTCAACGCTATGTGAAAAACGGAATTCCATATATCAGAATATTGGCCACAGACATACCCTCGATGGGATATAAGGTTTTTGAGATACAAAAAGGCAAGCCGGCTTTATTACCAAAGGCGGCCACATGCACCAATAGAACTATTGAAAATAAGTACTATAAAATTACGCTGACGAGTCAGGGTGTAATCACAAGTCTTATTGACAAAGTGAACGGCAATCGCGAATGCGTCTCCAGGGTAAATGGTAAGTTTATGAATGACCTCGGTTCAGGAGAGGATAATACAGGTGCGATAGAAATAGAAAATGATGGACCCGTTTCGATGACCGTACGCTGTATAGGAAAAAATCCATTGGCTCATACAAGCCGCATCACATTGTATAATAGCATTCCGAGAATTGATATTGACAATCAGATCACACAAAATTTTGGTGATGTACAAAGTTGGTCTTTCTCTTATAATATCAACGATGCGGAAATACACCACGAAGAGTTGGGTGCCATCCTCACTGCAAAACCAGTAACTGAGGGAGGCCACTACGCAACCATGAATGCCCGTTTCGATTGGCTCACCTTAAACCACTTTGTTGATATCAATAATGGCGGTTATGGTCTCACTTTATCGAATGCTGATTGTGCCTTTATGAAAATTGGCAACAGTGCGTTAACCAAGTTTGATTCAGAAACCACACAACTATCCGTTTTAGCGGGTGGCCAGGTGGATGGCAGTACGTTAGGAATTCCCAATCAAGGTGGTGATAGTCTTTTTACACAACGCTTTGCCATTGGTACCCATTTAAAATTTGATGCTGCTGCTTCGATGCGATTTTCGTTGGAACATCAAAATCCTTTGGTAGCAGAAGATATCACAGGCACCGAGGCGGTGTATCCTGCTAAAGTATTTTCATTGCTAAACGTAAGTGATCCGAACGTTATCGTGTGGAGTCTTAAACCAGCAGAGGAGGATATTACTACGGGACTCATTACAAGGGTATGGAATTTTGGCAAGGGCGATAGTCGTTTTAAAATCTCTTTCGATAGAGATATTGTTTCAGCATTTCAGACAACACATGTAGAGACTGATCTGGGTGCGGCAACTGTGGTGAACGGAGATTTGCAAGAAGGTATTGGCCATGATCAAATCAAAACTTTCCGGATTATTCTGAAACCTTAGGAAATGTTTTTTTAAGTTTGGTATCTAACAGCAAAAATGAAGGGTTACTTTAAAGGAAGAAGTTGGCTGGTGTATGCTATACTCGCTTCCCTGTGTTGGGGTGTCTGGGGCATTCTGGCAAAATTTATTTCAAGTGATATTAGTCCCTATGTGAATCACTTGTTGTTTACCATTGGAATGATATTCACCATACCCTTCGTGATTAAGAAGTGTAACTGGAATGAAGTAAATCGTAAAGGCATTATATGGGGTTTGGTCGCAGGCCTGCTGGCAGTCATTGGCAATGTAGCCGTGTACCAATCGTTTAGTGAAGGTGGACAAGCTGCAGTAGTAATTCCAGTTACCAACTTATATCCATTGGTTACCATTTTAATAGCCTTGCTGGTATTAAAGGAGAAGATGCATTGGCTCAATGGTATCGGTATTTTAATTGTGCTACCGGCAATTATTATGCTGTCAGGGCAATCTGCGATCTTTGAAAACCCATCATTGTTTTTTAAGAACCTGGGATTAAACGCCTGGCTTTTATTTGCATTGACAGCATTACTTTTTTGGGGTCTCTTTAGTGCAGCGCAGAAAGTAACCACCAACTATATTTCTGCTGAGTGGTCGTATATGAGTTTTATCGCCTCTTCCCTTTTGATTTCAGTTGTCTTTATGAGTGTTGGATTAATTGATTTTAATTTTTCGCAACAAACACTTTGGGTAGGATCATTGGCAGGCATGTTGAATGGATTGGGTGTGTTAGCCAGCTTCGCAGCATACCGCGCTGAAGGCCAAGCCTCCAAGGTGACTGCCATAGCTGGTTCTCTGCAGCCTGTCTTTACCATTGTTCTGGCTATCGTTTTCTTAAAAGAGAAACTGGCTTTTATTGAAATCATTGGCATTTGCCTCGCCATGATCGGTTCGTTATTTCTTTCCGTTGAAAAAGAGAAATCAATTCCCATAGAATCATGAATACGATGTTATCAGAAATCAAATCAATCCCCGAGAAGGCACAGCATTTTCTGGATACTTCACACGATTACGTATTACCCGTTGGAGTGCCTTACCTGGGCATGGGCTCATCCTATTTTGCACCGCTGGCATTTAAATATATGGGTATCGACATACGCCCTGAACTTGCTTCAGAATTTTACAATTATCAGTATCAAGGACAAAAAATTCCAGCAGCAGTTTTGCTCTCGCAATCGGGGAGGAGCACTGAAGTATTATGGTGTGCCCCGCTCGTTGATTCCTGTACCATCATTACGAATTATTCAACCAGTCAGCTTTGCCAATTTCCGAATGTGAGTACTACCATTCTTTTATCAGCCGGGGAAGAGCACTATTCATCATCCAAAACTTATATCAATACTTTAGTAGCGTTGTTTAAAGGGTTTGGAATTAACGTTCAATCGCCTTTGAAATTATTGTCAGAGAAAATTACCGAATATGAGAAACAAGGTAGGGCATTAGCGGATTCTGTTTTTGATCTTCTGGCAAAGAATAAAGTAAATGGACTTTACATCACAGGAAGTGGCCCTCATATCGCCACGGCCATGCAGGCGGCCTTGATTATGAGTGAGAGTACCAAATTGAATTTTAATGGATTGCCAATGGCTCAATATGATCACGGCCCTAAAGAGACAGCACAAAACAGTGTTGTCATTCAAATCCTGTCAAAAGGAAAATCATATGACCGAAGTAGAAAATTATCCAGTATCGTTGCCGCTGCCGGAGCTCATGTATTTACCGTGGAGGAGCCTGATGCGACAGAAAATGAATCTATACTGCATACCATTATTCCCTTTAACTTTATGGCCTATTACCTGGCGGCAAAACTACAGGTGGGAGAAACGTTTATGGTAGGTGGAAAGGTAACAGAGGTTAACTAGTTATTTTATTAGCTAAGAAAAAAACCGGACCGGATTCTCCACCAGGAAAGCCTGGATATCTTTCGCGGAAAATCCTGCTTTTAAAAGATCGGGCACCGCATCGGTCATCATATAGGCATAGGTTTTAGTTCTTGTCTCCGGACGTACATCATCTACGTTCACAATCATCTTTCCGTTTTTCCAGTGCCAGTAGCAATCGGCTGAAATAAGTACTTTATCTCTGAGACCTTGATCGCACAACAAACGTATTAGGTAAACAAGATCTTCCCACGGGGTATCAAACTCATACCCGAAGTTGTTAAACATCATATGGCCACCGCCTCTGGCAATGCGTAACAGTTGTTCACCCATTTGTTCCCGATTTAAACCACCCCATCCGAACTTTGCTTCTGTATGAGAGAAGAATAACTTTGTAGGGTCCGCACCATTCTTCACCAGCCATTTGAATTGTTCTTCAGGATGAAAGATGGCGTGTGTGGCAATGGGAACTTTGAGTTCCTGTTGAATGGTGGCTGCTGCCCTGAACACCATTTTTTCCCATTCGGTAAGGGGTGTCTTTTGCCCGGCAACTTTGATGATTCCAGCCCGGATTGAAGTGCCCTGTATTCCTTTTGTTAGCTCTTCACGAAGGCGATCTTTATATTGCTCCTCGCTCAGTTTCGTAATGGACTCAGGCATCCGCCCATGAATATAGGACCCCGTACTTACAATGATATTGATAGAAACCTGTGATGCAATTTCCTGGTACAGCCGGATGTCGCGCGTAGGGGAAAGATCCACGATTGTATTTATTCCGACCCGTTCTGCTTCTTTCAGCAGACTTATCGCAAAGGCTATGGACTCTTTTTCTTTCTCCTTGGGAATGTCACCAAATAACAAATGTTCATGGATAAGTGTTACACCAAAATCTTTTGATGAAATTGTACCCTTCATTGTCGGTATGGTAGTGACATTTCCATATAACCTGGTTGCAGCATGACAATCCAATGATAAACCGGTTGAAAATAGTGAAAGACTCAACCCGGTTTTTGCTGACTTCGCAAGAAAATCTCTTCTGGATTGAATGGTCGTCAATGATTTTGAAATCATATCCTAAATATAGGTAATGAGAATGTAATTCGTTCGAAAGCCACGCTTTAACATAGCTTAGGCATCCGAGCCTGTCTGCCGGAGTTCCTCACGTTGCAGGCTTACCGGAATCTTCATAGAAAGTTTTTTAGTCCCGATAGCTATCGGGAGGCTTTAAATAACTCAATCTTCATCATTCATCACCGGACTGGCTTGTCCCGATCGCAGCATCGGGAGGCAGCGACACTCTCCCGCGTAACGGGATGAAACATTTGGGTAGGCTTTGGTCTTTGCGTTGGCATGTGTGGGCTGTCCGCCAATTGGCGGATGTTGATGCTGGGAGGGAGGATTTACCAGGCTTCGATAGATATAGTCTCGATACTGTTGAAGTGCTTGTCTCTTGTAATTAACTTGAGTTTATGCTGGTCTGCTAAAGCAGCGATCCAGATATCGTTTTCCGGTATTGGGCTTCCCTTGATTTTTAGCTGACTTTTTACTTTTCCGTATGATCGGGCCGTATCCAGGTCGCAGTCAAGAACTAAGGAAGCTTCTGCTAATTCTTCTATCTTTTTTTTGTTCTCGTCTTTTCTTGTTGATTGCTCCGAGCCATAAAATAATTCACCCAAAACAATACTTGGAATAAAGATGCTGCCTGAGAACGATTTGATTTTTTCTGTTATGGATGATTCATTAGCAAAGAGACCGATAACAATGTTGGTATCAAGGAGACAATCTTTACCATTCATTTTTATCAATGTTTTCGCATCCTGCCTCTATAGCGGAGCTTATCTCCTGAACATCATTTGACTTCAAACTACCGGCAAATTGCAACAAAGCTTGCTGATTATTGCTTTTGGTTCTTTTCAACAATGCCTTAACATAAGTTATTGCCCTATTTTGCTGCTCCTTGCTTAGCAATTCCAGGGATTTCAAAAATTCATT
>JANOUH010000484.1:0-2107 GCA_031416795.1 Cytophagales bacterium
GGCAAAGTGATGGAAACCTTTTTTTGGGAAGGTATAATAACTTCTCTATACACCTCGGTTTGGCTTTTACGTTTAGGTTTTCTTTTGCCCAAAGAACTCCCCTTTTTTTTTATAGAAACAGCCATTGGTAAAACTGATTTAATTAAACCAAAGGTAACAAACGCACAGGCAATATGAAAATGAATCAAACCATCCAAAAAAATGATTTATAACTTCCTTCTCGTTGCGATCAGGGTATTTTTCCGTCAACGGGTCCAATCCTTGTTAAACATTGTCGGCCTTGCCATTGGACTTGCATGTTCCATGTTCGTGTTCCTTTATGTTCATGATGAGTTAACCTATGATACCCAGCATCCTGACGCTGACAATACCTATCACATCATTTCAAAATACAAATATGAAAATGGCCTTGAGGAATTGGGTGGTTATGGTGCCATAGGATGGGCCCATTACCTAAAAGAAAATTTTGAGGGAATAAAAAGCTACGCACTGATTTCAAGGTGGGGCTGGCCCTTTTCGCTCTATGCTCCAACCAAAAACGGGGAGGACCGCATACTACTTTCTGAAGATGTGTCCATTGTTTCAAAAAATTATCCGGAATTGTTTTACCTGGACTTAATCGAAGGCGACAAGTCCACCATTTTTAACCAGCCTACGGACATCATCATTTCAGAAACAGCGGCCCATGAATTGTTTGGCGAGGAAAGTGCCCTGGACAGGCAAATTCAAATCAACCATCCGTTCTTTTTCAGAAACAAGAAAACAGATGTCATTGTCAAAGGTGTTTTCAAAGACCTTCCTTACAACATGCAATTTGGACGGTCAACAAAATTCATGATCAATATGGAACTGCAAAGATCAATGTTCGAAGCGGATAAAATGAATTTTGAAGAAGCCTTAACTGCTCTGGTTTGGCCATCGGTAGGCGGCAACCTGTACATACAAACTGATAAAGATGTTGATTTAAAATCCATGGCTGAACAACTGATAACAGAAGTTAATAAAGCTATGAAAGCTAAGGAATATAAAGGGACTCTTATCGATATCATATTTCTGAAAATTCAGGACACGCATTTCTCTGATATACCAAACCTGACGTGGCCGGATATGGGTGGAAACAAACAGTACGTTTATATCTTTATCACGATTGGTATATTCATTCTTCTGATTTCGTGCATTAACTACACGAATCTGGCCACGGCAAGAAGTACACGAAGAAACAAAGAAGTAGGGATGAGAAAAGCGTTGGGCAGCAGCAGGGGCCAGTTGGTTTTTCAATTCCTACAAGAGTCATTCTTATTGACAGGGATTGCAATTGTTGTAGCCTTCATCTTAGTTATTGTATTCCTTCCTGAATTCAGCGCTTTCGCTAATAAGGACCTTATTATTGGAGACTTGTTTAGACCAGTGTCTTTGCTCACCATTATGTTGTTGTGGATCGTGGTTTCTTTATTGTCCGGTCTTTACCCTGCTTTTTATATATCATCGTTCAATGCCATTAAAACTTTAAAAGGAAGCGCGGGTTCCGGAAAGTCTGGTAATAGATTAAGGCAATCGCTCATGGTTACTCAGTTTGCTACATCGTTGACGCTTATCATTTTCACTTGGGTTGTCATCCGTCAAATGAGCGACATGATCAACAACGATCTCAATAAAACAGGCGATCAGGTGCTGAGTATACGATATGGAAATTCTGCTCCCGTGAATAAGCTGGAAGTCCTTAAGAATGAATTGGCAAAAGACCCTGAGCTAGCCAATTCATCATATGGAAATCACTTGCCTCGCAGGGAAGGGTTTACTCCATTGGACTATGAAGTGACCCTTCCACAAAAGGATGATAAAAAATATCGGTGGGAGATGATGTGCGTTGGCCCAGGCTTTCCAAAATTATATGGACTTGAACTCGTGGCAGGAAAGATGTTTGAAAGTGTTCCACCCATTGATTCAACGGGAGTATTGGTTAATGAAGAAGTAGCGAGGCAATTGAGCATGGGAATTGATGAATTGATCGGACAAACATTTATCATAAAAGATGAATGGACCAATAAGGAAAAGAATTTTACCATCAGGGGTGTAATAAAAGATTTCAAATATAAAAGCGCTTACA
>JANOUH010000485.1:0-8695 GCA_031416795.1 Cytophagales bacterium
AATAGGTTGACGCAGTTGATCCCTAAGCGTATGAGGCAGTGCATGGTAAACAGTGCAATCATACGTATCTGCAAGAAGGACAGAAGTGGTGCGGAAGTTTGGCATCCCTCGCGCGAAGGCTGCGGTTACGGCTAGCCTGCACGTATTGGTGTGGTCTTCCATATAATCCGTAGGGGAATGCGTTAATACAATCGTTGGTTTTACTTCGCGGATGATAGCCGCTACGTGACGCAATGTTTTTTCATCGTAGAAAATCTCGATGTCATTACAAAACGGGGAATGAAAATGAGCGCCCAGAATTTCAGCTGATCGTTGCGCTTCCTTCAGGCGCATCTTCACGATGGTGTCATGATCGTATTCGACCGATCCGACATTTCCGTTCGCCAGATTCATATAATGAATTTCATATCCGCGTTGCTTCAACAGCAGCAGTGTTCCGGCCATCATAAACTCGATATCATCGGGATGGGCAGCAATGGCAATAGCCGTTTTCATGTATGGAAATTTGTTTCTGATATTGACATTGTTAAAGCTAGTGATACTTTTTAAGCGTTAAAAAAGATTATCATAAAACATTATCTTTCGCTGATAATGGGTTATGAACGGTAAATCAATCATAGCCTTTTCATTCAACTTATTCCACCTATCCAATGAATGCATTCTTTTCTTCTTCACCTATTCAAATGCACAAAGTATTGGCCGCGATCCGAATCGTTGTGGGCCTGTTGCTGGTATATCACGGACAGGAAGTGTTTAATCCTGAATTGATGAAAGGCTATGCGGAATGGGAAACCTTCAAAGACATGCCTGCCAACATGATGGTGTATGCCGGCAAAGGTGCTGAATTGATTGCGGGTGTGTTACTCACGCTTGGGTTGTTTACACGAGTGGGTGCCATGATCACGATAGGCACATTTACCTATATCACTTTCTTTGTTGGCCACGGTCACTTCTGGTACGAAGACCAGCATCCATTTATGTTCGCTTTGTTTGGACTGCTGTTTTTCTTTACCGGCCCAAGTGTTTGGAGTTTGGATGGGATACTTTTTGGCAAAGGAAATGCCAGGTAAGAAAGTGCAGAGAAATAGTTTATACGATGCAGGTATAAGATTCAGAATTGACGATATCTTTTTAAATTGAAGCCGATCCATAAACCACAATAAATCAGATGAGTTTTGATATTGCTTCCGTTGCATCCATCATTAAAGAAAAATATGGTATAGAGTCAACCGTAATCCAATTGCCGGGAGAACTTGATTTGAACTACTATCTGCAATCAACTGATAATCAGTCGTACATATTCAAGATTGCCAACCTTGCCGAACAGCGAATCAATCTTGAATTACAAAACAGTCTGATCAATCATCTGGTCTCCAGAAAATTTGGCCTCACCATTTCATCACTTGTTCATTCGAAAGATGGACAAGAGATTATCATGCTCCCCACTTCCGATGGAAAAACCCGCATGGCGCGCTTGCTCACCTGGGTGGAAGGGAGAGTGTTTGCTGATGCGAATCCTCACAGTGCATTGTTGCTGGAGCGCCTAGGCGAAATGTGTGGTAAGCTTTGCAATGCGTTATCTGACTTTGATCATCCGGATGCTCATCGTTTTATGAAGTGGGATCCCGCACAAACAGTATGGATAAAACAGCACCTGAATAAGTTTGGAACGGATCGCAAAGAATTGGTAACCTATTTCTATCAACTCTTTGAGCACGATGTGCTCCCCGCATTTCCTGCATTACGCAAGAGTGTAAACTACAATGACGCCAATGATTACAATGTCTTGGTGAGTTTGGATACACAAGATCCTCACGTGCCCGGTGTGATCGATTTTGGTGATGTCGTTTATACGCACACCATCAACGAACTCGCCATTGCCCTTGCGTATGCCATCATGAATAAGCCCGATCCATTGGAAGCCGCATGTCATGTGGTGCAAGGATTTCATCAGGCATATCCCATAACAGAAGAAGAGCTATCGGTACTTTATACGTTGGTGGCTGCGCGACTGCTCATCAGTGTTACGTGTTCCGAGTTGAATCGCATCGAGCATCCTGAAAATGTTTATCTTCAAATCAGTGATAAGTCAGCATGGGAGTTGTTAGAAAAATGGCGAAGCATTCATCCTGACTTAGCCCACTATGCATTCCGGCAAGTGTGTGGTGTAGAACCTTGCACAGCAAATGAAAAGTTTATTCAATGGGCTTCCGTCAATGCGTCATCGGTTGCTTTTCCCGTAAACAAAAATCAATCTACCCTTTGGCTTGATTTAAGTGTGGGAAGTCTTGACATGGGCACGAGTTCAACACTGCTTGATCCTTATCAATTAGATAAGCAGGTTACTTATTTATTGAATAACTCTAATGCTACGCTCGCCATTGGCAGATACAATGAAGCGCGCGCCTTTTACACTACCGATGCCTTTGCTGTTCCAGGCAACGATGCACTTTCGTGGAGAACGGTGCATACCGGTATGGATTTCTTTGCTAAACCGGGAGAGAAAGTATTTGCAGTCTTAGACGGAACGATTCACAGCTTTGCTAACAATCAAGCCGAGCGCGATTATGGACCAACAATTATCCTTGAACATAAAGTATCCGATGATTTAACCTTCTATACGTTGTATGGTCATCTCACCACCGATTCGTTAAGATCTATTCATGTCGGTCAATCCGTTAAAAAAGGTGATGTGATTGGAAGTATTGGATCCAGAAATGAAAATGGTAACTGGCCACCTCATCTTCATTTGCAGATCATCCTCAACACGCTGGGAAAACAAGGAGACTTTCCGGGAGTAGCACAAGCACCACAGCGTGCGTTGTGGACAAGCATTTCACCCGATCCATGGCTGTTGCTTACAGGGAAATCATCGGAGCAACCCAAGTCGCTTGAAAAGCAGGAGATTGTCAATTACAGAAAGCAACACCTTGGCAAAAACATGAGCATCTCTTACCGTGATCCGATTAAAATGGTAAGAGGTAATGGTATTTATTTGTTAGACGATTCAGGCAGACGTTATTTGGATACCGTAAACAATGTGGCCCATGTTGGTCACGAACATCCGCGTGTCGTTTTAGCGGGTCAACGACAAATGGCAGTGCTCAATACCAACACACGCTATCTGCACGAAAACATGGTGAAGTTTGTAGCCGAATTATTATCCACCATGCCGCCCGCATTGAATGTAGCATTCATTGTCAACTCAGGCAGCGAAGCGAATGAACTCGCCATGCGTTTAGCGAAGACGTACACCAATGAAAAAGACATGATTGTGTCAGAGGTCGGCTATCATGGAAATACCAATGGATGTGTCGAAATCAGTTCATATAAATTTGATGGTCCCGGAGGTAAAGGTGCTGCGCCACACGTTCATGTGGTTCCCATACCCGATGTGTACCGGGGTATTTACAGAGCGGATGATCCACAAGCAGGAAGTAAATATGCAAGTCATGTAAAGCAAGCGGTGAAGAAAATTCAATCGGAAGGAAGAAACCCGGCTGCATTGGTTTTTGAATCCGTAATAAGTTGTGGCGGCCAGGTGGAGTTGCCGAAGAGTTTTTTGAAAGATGCCTATCAATACGTACGCGAAGCCGGTGGTCTTTGCATTGCCGATGAAGTGCAAACCGGATGTGGCAGGGCCGGAGATCATTTCTGGGCATTTGAGCAACATGGTGTGGTGCCCGATGTAGTCACCATTGGCAAGCCCATAGGAAATGGGCATCCGCTGGCCGTTGTGGTTACCACGCAGGCTGTTGCCGATCGGTTTAAAAATGGAATGGAATACTTCAATACATTTGGCGGCAACCCCGTATCGTGTGCTGTTGGTTTAGAAGTATTGAGGGTGATCAAAGATGAAGGACTTCAACAAAATGCGAAAGTGGTCGGTGCGTATTTGAAAAAGAATTTAACCGCAATGATGAATCAATTTGAAATCATCGGAGACGTGCGCGGACCTGGTTTGTTTATGGGAATAGAGTTGGTGAAGAGCAGAGAAACCAAAGAGCCTGCCACAGAGCAAACGGCTCACTTTGCCAACCGCATGCGCGACAAAGGAATTTTGATGAGTACCGATGGCCCCTTCAACAATGTATTGAAAATCAAACCTCCCATAGTATTCTCGAAAGCCCATGCTGACTTCCTTCTTGAGTCGATGGTTAACGTGTTGAAAGAAGATTTTATGAAACCACTTTAGATGGAATGAAGAAATGGTACTCTAATCAGAAAAAACTTCCACCCATCAATGAAACTCTTGTGATTTGAATTTTTAATATCAACGAAAGGAAATCTCGGTATACTTCTTCCGATACTCCAACGGATTATAATGCGTAAAGGCTTTGAATTGCCTGTTGAAGTTTGAAAGCGTGTTGAAGCCGCTATCGTAACACACTTGTGCAACATCTGTTTTTTGACTGATGAGCAGTTTACAGGAGTATCCTATTCTGATTTCCGTGAGAAAATCGGAGAACGTTTTATTAGCATGAATTTTAAAATACCGACTGAACGATGACGGACTCATGTTGGCGATAGCAGCCACCTCATCAAGGCTTATTTTTTCACGAAAGTTTTTCATCACATAAGCGTGCACACGATTCATCCGGTCTGTTTCGGTCTCCTTAAGCGAATTAGAGTATCCTTCACTGGCGAGTAATTTATATTCAGAAGAATTTGCTACGTGATGCAACAGATTCAGCAAGGTTAAGATGCGAGCAAAGTCTTCCTCCTTTAATAAACGCTTGATGATGTCAATGGCTTTTTCAGCTGTGCTACCAAGTATTTCCATGCCACGTTGCGCTTTCTGAAACAGATGTTTGATCTTATACATCTCATTCTTATGCAGAAAATCGTCACCTAAAAAGTTTTCAGGAAAGTAAATGACAATGCCTTCGGTGATGAGTTCTTTATCGGCACTAAAATATTCCAGATCACTTCGCCAGAGGTGAGGTAAGTTAGGACCCGTGAAAACAAGATCACCCTTTTTAAATGGACTTACGTGATCACCGATAAACCGGGTGCCGGTTCCATTCATCACCAGGAACAATTGATATTCGGAGTGGAAGTGCCAGTTAGGATCAAAGTGCGGGGCGGTTAAATACTTTACCTCAAAGGCATGATTCTCTGAGATGGGGGATTTTTGGACTGGCTTCATCTAATAGTTGGGTCTGATCAACATTCTTTATAAATGGTATTTATTTACCATTCATAAAAGCTTATTAAGGTATTTGATGTCAAAATACAGTCATTTATTGGTAAAATACAGTAAATGATTGCAGAATTTTTAAGGGAATTTACATCTCCAAATCAGAAACCCTATGCGATTCATTACCCCCTTCTTCTCTTTGTTATTGATCACTTCTATTTTCAGCTCGTGCACCAGGCCATCTAAAAGCCTTCGTGATGATTCAGGAAAATTGGAGATCCTTTTTTTAGGACATAACAGCGAACATCACAACTCGGCTGTTTACATGCCTTTGCTGGCGTCCACACTTTCAAAGGAAGGAATTAGTTTTACCTACACGGATAATCCAAACGATCTTAACACGGAGAACTTAGACAAGTATGATGGGTTAATGATCTATGCTAATCATGAACAGATTACACCTGAACAAGAGAGTGCATTATTAAATTATGTAGCGAAGGGCAGAGGATTTATTCCCGTGCATTGTGCGAGTTTCTGTTTTCAGAATTCTCCAAAGTATATCGACCTGGTAGGAGGTCAATTCAAAACTCACAAGACCGATACGTTCACCGCAACAATTATTAAAAAGGATCACATCATTGTAAATGGATTGAGTGAGTTTTCTACCTGGGATGAAACGTATGTGCATGATAAGATTGCAAAAGATATTACTGTATTAATGGAACGCGTGGAAGGCGATCATCACGAACCCTGGACATGGATAAAAGAATCCGGAAAAGGAAGAGTGTTTTATACGGCATACGGTCATGATGAGCGCACGTGGAGCAATCCTGGATTTCAACAACTGATGAAAGAAGGGATTCTTTGGGCTGTAGGTGATAAAGCAAAAGCAAAATGGGAAACATTCCGGAAAGGAATTCCTACGCTCGTATATCGGGATGCAGAGGGTATTCCTAATTATGAAAAAAGAAATCCAGCTCCAAAATTTCAGGATCCATTATCACCTGAGGAATCAGCTAAGTTAATTCAAGTACCCGTTGGTTTCGAATTGAAGTTATTTGCATCGGAGCCTGACATCATCAATCCGATTGCCATGGAGTGGGACGAGAAGGGAAGATTGTGGGTGATTGAAACCGTTGATTATCCAAACACCGTGCGTGATGACAAAGGTGTTGGAGATGATCGCATCAAGATATGTGAAGATACCGATGGCGATGGTAAAGCGGATAAGTTTACCGTCTTCGCTGAAAATCTGAACATACCCACAAGCATGGTTTTCTCCAATGGGGGAATCATCGTATCGCAAGCACCACACTTTTTATTTTTGAAAGATACCGATAATGATGATAAAGCCGATGTGAAGAAAGTGCTGATCGATGGCTGGGGCACATTCGATACACATGCTGGTCCTTCTAACCTAAAATACGGATACGATAATCAGATCTGGGGTGTAGTTGGGTATTCTGGATTTGATGGAACGATAGCAGGAGAGAACAGAAAATTCGCTCAGGGTATCTATCGTTTTAAGCCCGATGTTTCAAGCTTTGAGTTTATGACCGGCACAAGCAACAACACCTGGGGATTAGGCTTTACGGAAAACAACGATGTGTTTGCATCTACAGCGAACAACACCCACAGTGTTTTCATGGGCATACCCAACAAAGCAACACGTGGTGTGGAAGGAATTCAATTCAGCGGCAGTACTAAAATAGATGGTCACTATGCCATGCATTCCATCACTGACAAAGTAAGACAAGTGGATGTGTTCGGGGGCTTCACTGCGGCATCGGGACATAATTTTTATACAGCACGAAATTATCCGAAGGAATTCTGGAACCAGGTTGCCTTGGTCTGCGAACCAACAGGACATCTTGTGCACATGGCACGCATTGAAAAAAATGGTGCGGGCTTCGTAGAAAAAGATGGCTGGAATTTATTTGCCGGTGCTGATGAATGGGTTGCACCTGTTGAAGCAAAGGTGGGACCTGATGGTGCTGTTTGGGTTCTTGACTGGTATAACTTTATCATTCAACACAACCCAACGCCAACACCTGATCGCGGTGGATTTGCTGCCACGAATGGAAAAGGAAATGCCTATGAAAATCCATTGCGTGATAAATCGCACGGACGCATCTGGCGAGTAATCAGCAAGGAAGCAAAAGACGATGAACCCATCACGTTGGATAAAGAACAACCCAAAGAACTTGTTGATGCATTGAATAATGATAATCTACTATGGAGAATGACTGCTCAACGATTACTGGTAGAACGAGGCAACCTCGATGTATTACCAGACTTGTATAATCTGGTGAAGAATGAAAAGATGGATGGCTCCGGTAATAACTATGCAGCAACGCACGCACTGTGGATCATCGATGGTTTAGGAGCAATAACCAAAGATGATAAAGCCGAAGCGGTAGTGTCTGGCGCATTGAAGCATCCATCGGCCAGTGTAAGAAAGGCTGCCATTCAAATACTTTCCAAATCACAATGGACAGAGGAAGTGGTGACGACATCAAACATACTCAACGATAAAGATCCTAATACACGACTAGCTGCCATTCTTTCACTGGTTGAAATTGCATCATCAGAATCACTAGGTGAAACACTTTACAAATTGAGTTTGGATGAAACCGTGAAAAGCGATGATTGGTTATCAAAGGCCGTTTACGTAGCAGCCAATCAGCACAGAAAGGGTTTCATGGATGCCTTTCTTGCGGCCAATCCTGATTATGATAAAACTAAAACGAATGAAAAAAGTCGTGAAGCAGCAGACCTTGATGATAGCGCGTGGAAAGAGATGACTCTTCCTCAGTACATCGAGCAGGCTGGTTTAAATATCGATGGTGTGATCTGGTTCCGTAAGGTGATTGATCTTCCCGGTAGTGTTGCAGGTAAGAAGGGAAGTATTTCATTAGGACCGATTGATGATTCGGATGTTACGTGGATCAATGGTGTAAGAGTAGGTGGCATCGAAAAGAAATATAATGAGAAGAGAAACTATGAAATAGCTGCCGGCATACTAAAGGCTGGAAGGAATGTAATTACCATTCGTGTAGATGACACCGGAAGTGGTGGCGGAATTTATGGTAAGCCTGAAGATATATTTATTCAGATAGCAGGAAAGAAGACATCCCTATCCGGAGCGTGGAAGTTTGAAGTGGAAAAGGAATACGGATCACGTGAAAGTTTGTTTAAAGATACTTCCATTGCTGAGCTATTCACTGACACCTATCTCAATCAGGTGGTATCAACCGAGACAAACACAGGATCACCCGAGGGACCTGTTACGGTGATTAAGATTAAAGTCATTCAGAATGAAATGAAATATGATTTGAAATCCTTCACCGTAGAAGCTGGTAAAGCCGTTGAAATCGTTTTTGAGAATCCTGACTTCATGCAGCACAATCTGGTGATTGCGCAGATAGGATCTTTGCAAACTGTTGGAAAGGCTGCCGACAAACTGGCATCAGATCCCAAAGGAGCAGAGAAGCAATATGTTCCTGATATTGCGGAAGTACTCTTCTCTACGAAGTTGGTAAACCCACAGCAGAC
>JANOUH010000486.1:0-3160 GCA_031416795.1 Cytophagales bacterium
GAAACCATCAGAGCGGAGATATCTTCATGGTAGCAGTGGTATTGCTGGAGTTATATGGGGTCAAACAATAGGGGAAAAATGTGTGACAACTGAAATATATCTACATCATAAAGAACAGGATAGAAATAAGATCATTTATGATGAACTTAAAAAAAGCAAGATAGAAATAGAAAATAGCTTTGGCGAGATGATTGATTGGGCTAGGCTTGATGACAAAATTGATAGTCGTATAAAAAGACGTAAGCTTGAGAACGTCAACTGCCTCAACCAAGACGACTGGAACAGGATGATTGATTTTATGGTTTACGGCATGCTGAGAATGGAGAAAGCATTTAAGGAGCCTTTAGCAAAAGTTAAATTAATGTTGGCAACAGAGTAATCATTGAATTGAACTGGTTGAGATTTATTGTTAGTCGGGAGACCAACAATAACTAAGGGTTTTCTCTTTTCACTCTAAAAAAAATCCCCACGGCCGGTTGGGTATTCTTCATAATGTTGGATAACAATAAATTTAGTTTTGAATCTTATTATGATTTCATTACATTCATGAAAAATACGAGGGATTCTCGCGAAATCTAGCTTAGAATCCGGTTCTGACATTACATCCGGTTACTTCATTTAGTTACTCTTCGTAGTTCTAATTGCAAAAGCAAAGTTTATAATACCAGGTTGCCTTTAATTATATTAAAAAAAGGAATTTCAACAACTGCAGAGTAATAGACTATCCCTAAACCAAAAAATAAAGTTATGCCAAACAACCCTAACCCCATTACAACGGATGCATTAATTACCTTGTATGTTGACACATCTCGCATTGCATCAGGTAAAATTACAGATCCTAACCTCGTTTACTTGGCCGATAACCAGGATGATCCCGAGACTTCCAATCCTGAAACCTTTGAGACAGGGCTTAAACAAAACTCACAGATAGCCTGGTTTGGGGCTGTCATGGATATCAAATCCCATCCATACGATTATGTACTGATAACCGGGATCACCATGAAAAATGATGGAATAGGAATAACCATACGTGACAAATTTAATGGAAGAGGAAAAAGCGGAGCAGGTTCCGGAAATACACATATAGATGGTATTCCTACATCCGCAAGTTCTACAAAAGGAGCGTCAAGTACATATACAATATCTTTTACAGTCCGTCATTATCCAAACAATGCTGATCTTACTAACTATACAGATAGCAATTGTACCATTGACCCAAAACTCAATATGAACTAATTAGTAACATGATAGAAAACATTAAAGCCTATTTTACAATAGGCTTTTTTTCATTAGTTGTTAATTGTGGCATTGCGCAGAATCAAAAACTAGCTGATAGTCTTATCCATGCCTATAACACAGGTTCTTACGATGGCAATGAGTTTGTCATTCTAAAGAATATTGCAAGTAATGAAACAAATCCGGAAAGAAAGCTTGAATTTTCCGAACTACTTATTGAAAAGGGAAGTGCGGATTCCCTATTCAATTTTCTTCACGTAGGGTATCTTCAAAAAGGCAATGCGTTAAGAATTAAAGGCGATCTTGCAGAAGCTCTCAAATCCTATTTCAAAAGCATCCAATATGCCAACCGTATAGGCGATAATTTGGGTGTGGCCAAAGTAACGATTTCCATTGCGGATACGTATTCAGAAATTGGAAGCTCTGGGAATGCCGAAACTTATTACAACCAGGGGATTCTTTTATTAAGGCAATCAAATGATTCCATTTCGTTAGCAACAGCTTTATTAAATGCTGGAGATGAATATTTTAATAGCAAGAAATATGATTCCGCCATCTTGTATTTTCAAGAGGCTGCACCGATCTTCATAAAGATTAATTCTTTAATTGGTACGGCTTATACGTTGGGTAACCTTGGAATGGTATATGCCGAGCAAGGAAAGGACGATGAGGCGGAACACAACATCAATGAAGCCATAAAAATATTAGAAGACTTAGGAGACTATTATCCGATTTCTGTGTACTTGACCTACATGTCGGATATCTATCAGAGGCAAAATGACTTTTCAATTGCACTTACCTATGCGTTAAGAAGTCTTGCGCTCGCAACACGTTACCGGATTAAGGATCAAATCAGTGAAGCCAATTTAAAAATTTCAGAAATCTTTGATAAAGTTGGAAACCCTACAACTTCTTATAAATATTACAAAGATCATATCCTCTACAGAGATAGCGTCAAAAATATTGAATCGGTCCAGCAAATGGCCGATCTTGAGACCAGCTACCAGGTGTCCCAGAAGCAGGTAGAGGTTGATCTGTTAAACCAGCAAAAAAAAACACAGAAGATCATTGCCTTTAGCACCGGGGCGGGCATGTTCCTGATTGGAATAATTGCGATTGGTTTATATCGGAGAAATAAATTCATTCAAAAGGCCAAACAACTCATCGAAGTAGAGAAAGGAAGGTCTGATGCCCTTTTATTAAATATTTTACCCTTTGAAATTGCCGAGGAACTCAAGGCCAATGGAAGTGCAGAAGCCCGCGAATTTGAGAACGTGTCTATTTTGTTCACCGATTTCAAGGAATTTACCAGCACATCAGAAAAACTTACTGCCCAGGAACTGGTTGCAGAAATTAATATTTGTTTCCAGGCTTTCGATGCCATAGTAGAAAAATACGGTATTGAAAAAATTAAAACCATTGGTGATGCCTATATGGCAGCAGGTGGGTTGCCGGTACCTTCTTTAAGTTCTACAAAAAACACGGTATTGGCTGGACTTGAAATGCAAGACTTTATGAAGACACGGAAAACCGAGAAGTTTTCAAAAGGCGAAGTAACATTTGATATGAGAGTTGGCATACATACGGGTACTGTTGTTGCTGGAATTGTAGGAAGTAAAAAATTCCAATATGATGTATGGGGAGATACTGTTAATACATCGAGCAGGATCGAGACAACTTGCGAAGTTGACAAGGTAAACATCAGTCATACTACCTATGAACTGGTAAAGAATGAAAATGAATTTACCATTGAAAGCCGTGGCAAAATACAAGCTAAAGGCAAAGGCGAATTAGAGATGTATTTCGTTAGTAAGAAGAATGGATAGAATTTGCCTGAAATAGCGGGCGCAGGAACACCAACAAGGGCAAGGGAAAAGTAACCTAAGTTAGCTTGAGTGCCGCATTGGCGGCTACGGGTTTGCTG
>JANOUH010000487.1:0-17787 GCA_031416795.1 Cytophagales bacterium
CCCGGACTTGTTGCTGTTACCGAAAGGTTTTTTACTTCATGGCCCAGGTTATCAGCAAGCCCTTCGTGTAGATCGACTTTTCCGTTGTTACCAAAGGTTGTAATGAGCTTGCCGGTTACCGCATCAACGGCATATAGGAAATACCCGGCCGTATATAAAATCCGTTTAGCTTCACCATGCTCCCAATACATTACTCCTCTGATATTGTGGAGCTTTTCCTTATCAGGTTCAAATCGCCATTGCTGCTCACCGGTGGCAGCATCTAAGGCAAACAGGCTAAGTTCGGACGAAGTGCCGTATAAAATTCCATTCACCACAATCGGCTGACATTGTATCTCCCTTGGTCTTGATGAATTGCTAATACTATCGTTGGCGAAATACGTCCAAGCTACCTGTAGATCCTTGACATTGTTTGCATGGATCTGCGTTAACGGTGAATATCGGTTGTTGGCTTTGTTACCTCCATAGGCGGGGTAGTCTCTGCCCGTTTCCATAGAGGAATTATTGGCGCTCCAGTCAGCGGTTGAACAACTTGTGAAAAACAATATTAAAATTGCTAATAATCGGATAATCATTTTATTTCTTGACTGATATAGAAGTGATAAGCTATTCTCCATGTAACGGTTTCTCCTGGCTTGATAGTTAACTTGATATAAGGTTCTGGGCAAATTGTTTTGAGTGCCGACCAGAATACGATTCTGGAAAGCGGCTGATCGCTGGTGATTCTTACAGCAGCACCTGTTTTATGATTTTCAATTTTTATATCATAATCTTTCTCGCTGTTGCTGAATCCTGTCAACGATCGATAGAAAAGGTGATCATTATTGATAAGCTCTTTCTCAAACACAATCTTATTGTCCTGTAATTTTCCCAAAAGCCCTGCAGATGGAGTCTCACTGCTTAGAGTAAAAGGAAATGTAACATCAAAGTCAGGACCTATAGGTTGTTCATCCATCACGAAAAAATTATGATTGTACACACTCGTTACAATTTCTTTCATTCCGTTATTCGTCAAGCGATGCGACAAAACCAATTCTGGTTTACCCTTGATCAATTGTATGGTCTTATGGTATTGGTACGCATATCCCTTGTCATCCAATGTTTGGATAAACTCAACCTGATCCTTTTTCCTTTTCACTTTCCACGTACCAGAATTGATGTTCTTATAAGGTGTTGCAAATGAATATTTGACCTCTTCTGGCTTTACCAGTATACCCACACCAATCTTGAGAAAGGCATCTCCAGTCTTTGCATCCTCATAACCCACTGGAGTAAATTCCTCTACAGGCCCAGCGATATGATCATGAAAAGTGGGATCATGTTCTTCAGCATACCATTTTCCAAAATAGGTATGGCCCATGTAATCAAGTTCAGGCATCACTCCCGCCCAGTCAAATCGTGCACCACGATAAAAGCCAACTTCACGATCTGGTAGATAAAGGCGTGCACGAATTAACCCATTTGTAATTTCTGCCTGCGGAAATTGACCGATAGGTTTGCTACCGATTACTATAACCGACATGAGAGCACCTATTACATACTTTGCAGGCAATGGCATTTTCTGAGTGAAGATAATTTAATCCTTACATTTTCATTTATTCGATCAACTCCAAATCCGATCATACGATCTGACCTCATTCCATTGTGGAGTAGCCACGAAGTAGCTGGTGTCTTCCGGATGAAGATGTTTCTTAATCTCCTCGTCATTCAACTCAATGCCCAATCCCGGAGCATCTTCAGGGACATTGGCAAATCCTTTTGTATACAAGGGTTGCTTACCAACCATTTTCACCAAATTCGGCCACCACGGATTATCGACAATCTGGTTGGGTACTTCCAAGGCGAGCGCATTTTGAGTTGCTGCTGCACAATGTACATTCGCCATAAAGCAGATGGGAGATCCGGCAAAGTGCATAACCATTGGTGTATTCCTCTCTTCTGCATAATCTCCGATTTTTTTGGTCTCCAATATTCCTCCGGAAGATCCCATATCCGGCTGGATAATGTCAACGGCATGAGTATCGCAAAGCTTTTTGAATTCCTCTTTCAGGAAAATATCTTCACCTGTCATAGTAGGAGTATTGATGGTATCCGTGATCATTTTAAGATGATCCGTATCATCCCATGGAAGAAAGTCTTCAAGCGAAGCCAAATTGTAACGTTCGAGAGCATGACCTACCCTGATACAGGTATTCACATCAAAGTGTCCCTGGTGATCGGCCGATAATGGAATATCATAACCTACAATACTCCGAATGGTATCTACATATTTTGCTAACTCGTCTAACCCTTTGTTGGTAACTTGAATGGAGGTGAATGCATGCCTGGTATTCTGATAGGCGAGATAATTCTGACTCCGTGATGGAGTAACTTTTTCGGTAAACCCGGGAACAAATTTTGTATTTACGGTGGTGCCGGGGATTTTGCTGATCTTTTCGATTCCCGGATGACATTTAAGCCATGTGAATCCCTGTACTTCCATGCGGTGTTTAACATCGTCTTTAAATTTACTAATGTCCATATCAGCCAATGGAACTCCACCTGAATTAGGTATATAGGAATACAACCTTATTTTCTCTCTATACTTTCCACCGAGCATAGCCCATACAGGTGCATTAAATGCTTTACCAGCCAAATCCCACAATGCCATTTCAACTCCACATACACCTCCTCCCATTCGTCCATGCCCCCCGAATTGCTTAACGATCTTAAATATCATTTCTACGTTGCATGGATTAAGGCCAAGGATACGACTCTTTAAATAAAGAGCAAATCGTGCATCGCCACCATCTCTTACCTCACCTAACCCATATATTCCCTGGTTGGTATCAATACGCAAAAGAACATTTCGTGCATTCGTGGCACCATTGCCATTGGTGATTGTTGTGTACCTCATATCTGTTATTCGCAGATCCGAAGGTGAACTATAACGCGGAACTTTTGAAGTAGTTTTTGCGATCACATCAGCTGTTGACAAACCCATTAAACCCGTTAAGGTGATGCCTCCCAGCACAGATTTTTTTAAGAAGCTTCTGCGATCAGGTTTGGTTAACGGATTATTGATCTCCGCCTGTGATGCAGCGGCTTCTGTCCTTTCTAACTCTTTATTTGAGATGACAATTTGCTTTAGGCTATTTTTCATGTGGTCTATGTTAATGGAGTTACAGTGGTAAGTATCTTATATCACCAGGTTCTTTTACTCATCATCGCATCCAGTTCTGCGCGGGTCATCTTTCCCAGCTCAGGGTGTTTGCTGAGCCATTGAATGAATTCGTTTTTTATTTCGTCTGTCCATTGACTATCAATCTGGCCGGTGGAGTAACGACCGGTCTTTACCATTTCAAAACCAAATTGATCTTTGCGTATCACAAACTCTGCGGTGCTGATCACTTCTTCCGCCATATGAGCAGGAATAAATAGAACTCCTTCGCGTGTTGCCAGCACAAGATCACCCGGAAGTACCATAACATTACCAATGCGGGCAGGTGTATTCAATCCCATCAACACCATTTCTTCGAGGAAAGATGGATGGAAATCACGAACAAATGCATTAAAGCCATCCATCCGTTGAATTTCACCAAGATCTCTGGCGGCACCATTGAAAATAACACCCTTACCTGTTTTACTATAAATAGCAGTTGCCAGGGTAGAACCCATCAACGTGCCACCGGCAATTTTTCCAAAACCATCTGCCACATACACATCTCCTTTCACCAGTGTTTCGATTGGCCAAGAATTGGTATTTCCTTTTCTGCCATTTTGATTTCCTTTTTCTTTAATATTTTTTTCAACATCCGGACGGCTCGGCATAAACGTAGCGGTAACAGCACGCCCAATGACAGGTACATCATTGTTCACCATTTTCCAACCACCTTCAAATTGATTGACATATCCATTATTTTTTAGTACCGTCCACGCATCGTCTATATTAATGCGCGCAGCTCTTTCCAATAACACGTCTGGAACTTTAGGTCTCCCATCCGGGAATCGCTCGCCCTTCCAGGAGTTGGTAAGAAATATCAATTCCTCTTTCGAAATGGTTTGAGCCGATAAAGACTGATTAAAAAAAAAGGTGATAAAAAACAGACCAACTGGTGCAAGACATTTTATGTTTCTGACTCTGATCATAGAAATTTAATTTAATGTTTCGATGGATGGAACTGCTATTAATGACCTTCTTTAGCCAAATAGGCTTCTACATCCTTTGAAGTAATGGCGGTCTTCTTAGGGTATTTAGTAAACCATGCTCTGAATTCATCCTTCATTTTATCATTCCAATCACCATGCACTTCACCGGAAGGATATTTACCTAACTGCAACATGTACCGTTCAAACTCATCGCGAAGGCCAACCATTTCTGAATCGGTTACAAGTTCTACCGCCAGAAAAGCCGGCACAAACACTACTCCATATTCGTTGGCAAATACAACATCTCCGGGAAACACGGTGACTTCCCCAATGCGAATCGGTGCATTAATAGCGGTGGGCGTCATGTCTTTAATATAAGAGGGATCATGCCCTTTTACCCATGCGTTAAATCCTTTGGTATCTCTTAGCTCCTGCATGTCGCGTACGGATCCGTAAAATATTACTCCTTTGCCTGTCTTTCCATAAATCGCATTACCCAGGCTGGAGCCAATCAATGTTCCGTCTTTTATTTTACCATATCCATCTGCTACATAGATATCACCTTGAGCTAATATATCAATCGGCCAGATGTTAATGCCACCTTTTTGATTACGCCCCTCCGTTTTCCCTTGTGCTCTCACATACGTATCAAGATCAGGACGAGTGGGCATAAACTGCGCAGTCACAGCACGGCCTACCATTGTTTCTCCAGGTTTAAGAATGATCCAGTTTTTCTCTACCTGGTTATTGAATCCTTTTTTTCCTAAGTAACCCCAGATTTGCTCGAGTGTACAATTCTGCAATCGCTCGAGAATACCATCGGGAACCTTAGGACGGCCATCGGCAAAACGTTCACCTTCCCATTTGGCAGTTAATGCTTTTACATATTCCGCTGATGCACCGATATTTTGACCGTGTGCTACCAGGCCAGATAATAAGACCAGGATAATAAAAACTGTATTTTTTATCATTGTTTAAAAGTTATAGGTGTATTGTTCAAATGTTCTTTTCTTCAATTTAAAAACGATTACACGTTGCCTGTATTTTTATCGATTGACGAAATGAGCCCTCGTATATAACAGCTAAAGAAATTCCTAAATGACTATTTGAATGCATTGACAAACCACGACCGAACGTTTCACAAATACCCGTGATCATCTTCATTCAGATTAAGGATGAGTCTCCAAATACTCGTTCAATTCTTTACGCGGCATTGGTAATTCAGCATCGGTCAACTTTCGTAAGTAATCATAGAATTCTTTGGTCATTTGAGGTGTATATCCGCTATCAATCTGACCAGTAGTCCAATCGCCCGCACGATTGCGCATGATTCCATATCGATGTCGAAGGTTACTGATTTCCGCTTCCAGTACAATTTCACCAACGAGATAGGCAGGAAAAAAGAGCGTTCCATAAGGACTGGCAAAAACGACATCACCGGGTAACACCGTAACATCCCCTACTCGAATGGGGGCATTAATGGAGGTGAGCATCACTTCATTTATTCCTGATGGGTGATCACCTAATATCCAGCCATTAAAGCCTTCCACTTTTTTAATCTCTTGTATATTCCTAACACTGCCCCAAAACACAACTCCTCGTTTTGATTTTGCGTAGATGGAGTTGGCTAACCTGTCGCCAATTAATGTTCCCTCATTCATCTTGGCAAAGCCATCGGCAACATACACATCTCCATCTTTGAGCATTTCTATTGGCCATACGTTTGATTGGGCTTTTTCACCATGCCCTTCTGCTAATCCCACTTTTCTGATTACATCTCCAAAATCCGGTCTTTGCGGCATATACTGTGCAGTCACAGCGCGGCCTGTCATGACATTATTTTTATCGGGATTAATCATCGTCCAATTTCCCTGATACTGGTTATTGAATTTATATTTTCTTAAACCACCCCAGGCATGCGTTAACACGATCTTCTTAAGTCGCTCTAAAATATTATCCGATACAAAAGGTCTGCCATCAGGAAGACGTTCTCCTTTCCATTGCGAGGTTAACGAGATAATGTATTCACGGTCCATAGCCACCCGGTTGAACTGTGCTTGTGCATAATTAGCATTAGTGGTAATTGCTGCTAATACTAACAGGCTTGGTATCATGTTTTTCATAATGATCGATTTATAAATTAAAAATACTCTATTATTAATTATGGACGGTATTAACTATTTAAAATCAACTGTGCGGCATTAGTTTTTCTTCTCCACTAATGTGAATTCAAAATAGGCAAAGTTATTTCCCTTATTATAGTGAAAGGTTAAAAGATGAAGTCCTGCTTCAGTAAAAGTAATGGTTCCAATTTCCGCCTTATTCCAACTGTGGAAATTACCTGTATTGAGTGGGAGTCTGCAAGTACTTGATAGTTTTTGATCAACGTCAAATGTGATGGTTGAATTCACATTGGCGTACAACGCATCGATCTTATAAGTAGCGGCCACCTTCACCTCAACCGTATAATTGAGCCACTCGTTATCCTCTGTCCAGCCGATATAGAATTGATTTATTTCTGGTATGTAGTAATTGTTGGTATGATTAAAATCAGCAAAGTCCTTGGCATAGGAAATATCAACACCTTCCGCTTTCCTAAACTCCCAATCATAAGCGGTAGCATGTGGACGCTGATGAAGAGCCTGAAGGTTTAGCCCGCCATTACCTCTATTTTCAGTTTCGAAATCATGATAGGCCACGCCTTCACCACCAAGATCATAAAGAGAGCATTCCAGTTTGCCGGGTATCACTTGCGGACCAGCTGTATGAGCAGCATCTACAAATGGTTCACCTTTATAATCGAATGGTATAAATGATTTAGGCGGAAGTAATGCTTTTTTGATAGGCTGCACCCAGGCGTCTTTATCGATATCATATACGATAAAATCAGAATCGAATTGCCAATAAGCCCAACTGAAACCAAGTCTTTCAGCAGTTCGGGCTACAAATGCTGTGTATCTGGCGCGCGATAGCATATCAGCTTTATCATAAGAGCCAAACTCACCCAATAATATCGGACGATCATTTGCTTTTGACCAATCGGCAGCCACTTTTAATCTTGTCTCTATTAATTCTTTCTCCTCCTGTGTGCCATTCCATGTTATACCGCTTAAATCTTTATTCTCTTTCGACCATGGAGCACCCTGATGAGTAAACGACATGGGGTGATAAAAATGAACCGTGACAATAATATTTCTGTCGTTTTTAGGCAATACCAAAGTTGATAAACTTTCAATACCATTCCAGTTGCCCGGGCCAATAATGATGGTACGATTTGGATTGGACTTGCGAATCAGTTTTATCGCATCAACCAGGTATTGATTCCATAGTGCAACACTAAGTTTTCGATTGGGTTCATTTAATATTTCAAACACTACATCGTTTGGTTGATCTTTATACCGTGGTGCAAGCTGTCGCCATACTGACATAAACATTTCTTTTTTTGCTATTGGATCATCCGCCATAGCATTGAATTCGTGCAAGTCAAGAATGATCATGAGTTTTGCCTCCAATCCTTTTTTAACAACCCAGTCGAGTGTCTCTAACCATTTTGGATTGATCTTATAACTACTATCCATATGTTTGAATGGATGAATGTTTACTCGTATGGTTGAAAAGCCACCTTCTTTAATCATCTTAAAATATTTTTCTTTGAAGCGACCCTGAGTGTAGTCTTTCCAAAGTGCAGCATCGTAACCAATGATGTTAACACCACGACCAAGACGGACATTTTGATCAAAGGCATTTTCCCGTCCTTTCTCTTGTGCCGATACAGTCTGGGAAATCAAAACGCAGAGCAGCGCACTATAAATCAGGTAATCATGTATCCTTTTATTTTTCATGGCATTTGTGATCGGTTAACAAATCATCTTGAAACAAATGACTATTTATAAACCTTGTTAATGGCAGTATTCACATCTTTCAGCATTTGAGGAACCAATGCAAATGGGTCGTAAGTCTTGCCACGGATCGCCAGAGTTTCAATTGGCAAGTATCCTTTGTAGCCACCGTCTTTTATGATCTGAATAAGTCTCTGATAATCCGTTGGAATTTCGCTACCGATACCAAAAACACTCTCTTTCACTTGCCAGTTAATCGCATACGGAATTACAGCTGCTATATCCTGGTACGGATCTTCGGTTTTAAAACTGCCTGTGTCGACAATCAGTCCTGCCCACTTAGAATTAACTTCCTTCATCACATAGATACATTGCTCTGCTGTTTGCAACATATCGCCATGATTTTGGATGCCGATTTTAACACCATACTTTTCTCCGTAGGCTGCACATTCCTGATAACATTCAATCATCCATCCGGCTACCTCCTGCCACCGACCTTCATATCCTTTGGGAATCTCACCAGAAAATACACGTACTATGGGAGCGCCCATTTTGGATGCCGCTACAATCCAGTTCTTAGTAAGCTGAACACCCTCTGCACGTACTTTGGGATCGGGTGAAGCAAAATTATTTCGAATTCCAGTGCCACTGATAACAATACCTAGTTCAGCCGCTCTGGCCTTAAATTTTTTCAGATACTCATCGGAGGGTAATTCAGGATACGTTGGAAAAAAATAAGCTGTAGGGTCAAGTGCTTTGATCTGTTGAGTAGCACACCAATCGAGTAAGTTAAATAAAGTGTACACCTGCTGATTGTTGCGAGTATCGCGAGCGGTGAGCAAATCGCTAAACGAATACGCATTAAGTGCCGCGATCACCGGTGCATCCTCTTTTTTTTCTTTCTTTTTTTGTGCCATGGATGTAGTGACACTCAAAGTGAATAGGAAGCTTATTGTTGCCAGTATAAAACTGAAATTCTTAAGTCTATTGGTTGCTATGCTATAGGTATTCATCATTAACCATTAAAAAGTTCCATTACTCACAAAAGCTATTTTCTTACTATCGGGCGACCAACTCGGAACGTTGATGGTTCCTTGTCCTCCATATAAATAACCAATAACCTTTGGTTCACCACCTCCAATAGGCATCAACCGTAAGTAAACTCTTTTATAAAATGGATGCTGGTCGGCCGGAACCTCTTTAGGAAATGATATAAAAACCAACCACTTATTATTGGGAGAAACATGGGGGAACCAGTTATTCAATTCATCAAAAGTTAACTGTGTTTGATTTTTCCCATCGGGGTTCATGCGCCAAACTTGCATGGTACCTGTTCGGGTAGAACAGAAGTAAATATATTTTCCATCAGGAGAGTATTCTGATCCATCATTCAATCCGTTACTATTGGTTAATTGGATTTCCTTCCCACCTTCCTTTGAGATTTTATAAATATCGGTCTGTTCATTTCGTATGCCTGTGTACACTAAATAATTAGTATCGGGCGACCATCCATGAAAGTAGGAAGGACTCTTGTCCGTAATTCTTTTTGGAACACCACCGGTAACTGGTAGCGTATAGATCACTGATTGACCCGCTGCATCTGCAGCATGATGACTAATGCCAATTTGTTTTCCATCGAAGGTGAGTACGTGATCATTATTGTTTTTATTGGCGAAGTCGGTATTTAGTTCGGTGGGTAGTTTAGTAGCCAAATCAAAATTGTACAGCTTACCTGAAGCGTTATATATTAATGTTTTACCATCGGGGGTCCAGTTAGGTGCCTGCCACGAGCCTTCTGAACTCGCCAATACCTGCCGACTTCCGGTTGCTACATCCATCACTTCCAGTTGACTTCCGAGGTAGGTTCTATATTGAATCAAATCATCGGGAGCCGTATTATAAATCCGCGTATTGTTGAATACCGCTTCTTCAGAAAACGCATCATTATGAGAGCAAATAAATAAGCCCGCAATCAAGTCTTTCCCAAGTTCTATACTATCCAATGTCTCGACTTGATAAATTTCACCAAAGCGGGCCACTGACATCGTATACGTATTTCCCTTTTTCTCTAGTTGAAATACATCCGGAGCTTTAATTGTCATTTTGATTTCCTTCATTGTTCCTCCTGGTGTAGTTCGGTATTGAAACGAGGTCAATCCATCACCGTGAACGGTACACGTAATCACCGAAGAATTCGGAGCCGTTGAGCTTCTGATCATAAGCCCCGCTTTCCGATGCGCATCATGCCCTTGACCCATAAATCTAATTTGAGTTTGCAGGATAAAGTCGCCACTCATTTTTTTGCTGAGAAAAGAAAAGCTATCCTGACCAAACCAAATATTAGAACCTGATCCAGTAAGGTGGTATGCCTGCAAGGGTTCGCTATAACTTACAGAACCTGGAATGGCAGGTGATCCGATATCCGAGAACTGATCAAATGATCCGACTTTGATTCCTGCAATTTGTGCGTCTGAATCTAAAGGTGACAAAGAACAGAAAAGTATTAATCCGGTAATGATGATTTTACTACTCATTTTAAAATAGCATTTATGTTATTGATCTCTTCACTCGTAAATGAATAATTTTCAAGGCAACGAATAGAATCGGTTATCTGTTCCGGTTTGCTTACTCCAATCAGCACAGAAGTGATACGTTTATCTTTCAATATCCACGACAGTGCCATTTGTGCCAGGTTCTGGCCGCGTTGTTCTGCAAGCACATTAAGTTGACGTACTTTATTAATTTTCTCGTCTGTAACCTGGTCTTCATCAATAGCTCCATTGCCACGATGGCTGGATGCTCTTGATCCTGCCGGAATACCTTTTAAATATTTGTTGGTGAGCAGCCCTTGAGCCAAAGGAGAAAAAGGAATACACCCTACCCCGTTTTCTTCCAATACATTCAACAGTCCGTTTTCAACCCAACGATCGAACATAGAATATTTTGGTTGATGAATTAGGCAGGGTGTTCCCAACTGATTTAAAATAGCAATCGCTTTTGCGGTTTCTGCAGGCTGATAACTGGAGACGCCAACATACAACGCTTTTCCTTGTCGCACCATTAAGTCAAGAGTTGCCATGGTTTCTTCCAAGGGTGTTTCCGGATCAGGACGGTGATGATAAAAGATATCGACATACTCAAGGCCCATTCGTTTTAAACTCTGATCAAGACTTGCCACGAGATATTTTTTTGAACCCCAATCTCCATAAGGACCAAGCCACATGCCCCAACCCGCCTTGGTTGAAATAACCAGTTCATCCCGATAAGGAACAAAATCATCTTTGAATATTTTTCCAAAGTTTTCCTCGGCAGAACCTGCAGGAGGACCATAGTTATTGGCTAAATCAAAATGGGTGATGCCATGATCAAACGCTACCCTTAAAATATTACGGGCATTCTCTAGTTGATCGATATGACCGAAGTTGTGCCAAAGGCCCAATGAAATAGCTGGTAATTTTAAACCGCTGTTACCACATCTGCGGTATTCCATAGATTGATATCGTTGTGAATTTGCTACGTATGGCATGTCTTTCTGAACTATTTATGTCGAAGAATTATTTATTAAATCTGTTCGGCAATCTCAAGTGCCTTCACCATGATTTCAAGATCAGTGGTTCCTCTGAAGCCACTAAAGCCAACAGAAAGTTTTGCTCCATTTTTCATCGTGAGCGGCTGGCCACCCTCCCATCCTATTAAGTCAGGAGCTTCAATGCCATTTGCATTTTCTGCCACTTGCTTGTTAAAAACCATCCGTTCATATTCTCCTGTTCTCACCCCGGTAAGCCACACCTGGCTTGCTTTTGTCCAGGCTACTTTATACGACTGCCGCAACCTGGGTTTATTTGTCCCAAACATTCTTCCATACACAACCCCATGATCATCGATCATGCAGGCCGCCACATTGCCATTCGAAATACTTTTATCAGCAGGATCTTCCATGTAGTGTGGTATCAGTTTTTCAATGGCATCGAACATTCTATTGATCACTAGTGGCATTTCATTATTTTCCATTTTGCTTCGCTATTTAATTATTGAAATTATGAATCATGAAAAAAAGTATTGAGTTTATAACCGTCAGAGGTTATCAGGCTACATGCTAGCATCAGATAAAGCATAATTACATGTCGATCATTTTCTCTCGCTTTTAATCAATGCTGAACCCAATAAAGCCCTTCCACCGTCTTTCAACACGATAAACTTAGGCGTATCCGTAATAGCGAAGGGGCTTTGGGAGCTATTTATCTACTACATCGTTTTCGTAGATTTTCGTAAAACTTGAAGATATTATTCACCACATTTACTTGCCTCTTTCTAAAGGTCATTAGAATTTCAATTGATTGCTATGAATCTTAGACAGCTTGCCAAAGAGTTAAACTTATCCATTTCGTCTGTTTCAAAAGCGTTGCGTGATAGTCACGAAATAAGCAGCGCTACAAAAAAAGCTGTACTGGCAAAAGCAAAAGAATTGAATTACCAGGTAAATCCCTTTGCCAGCAGCTTACGGAAACAGAAAAGCAAAACCATAGCGGTTGTTGTTCCAGAAGTAGCCAATGATTTTTTCGGGCCTGTCATCAGTGGCATGGAGTCCGTTGCCCAGGAAAAAGGATATCACGTTCTGATTTACCTTACCCATGAGGACATGCAGAAGGAAGTATCCATCATCAAATTATTACAAAATGGAAGAGTGGATGGAGTGATGATATCGTTATCAGAGCAGACTACAAGCATCGCTCATCTTGAGGAATTAAAGGAAATGCCTCTTGTTTTTTTTGACCGGGTTGCCGAGCACATTGATGTACCAAAAATTACTACGGACGATTATAATAGTGGATTCATGGCAACCGATCATCTGATCAAAAATGGTTGCAAGCGAATAGCCTTCATGTCAATATCTCAAAATCTTTCGATTAGCAGAAAGAGAATGAATGGATACCTGGAGGCATTAAAAAAGAATAAAATAGAACGAGATAATAGCCTTATCCTATCCTGCATCGGAGATGCTGAAGAAAATAAAGATTGTATCCGAAAATTACTAAAAAGAAAAAACAGACCCGATGGAATTTTTGCTTCTGTGGAGAAGCTGGCTATTGCCACCTATGAAATCTGTGAGGAATTAAAATTAAAGATCCCCCGAGATGTTAAAGTAATTTGTTTTTCCAATTCACAAACCGTAGCCCTGTTAAATCCTTCTTTAACAACCATAACACAACCTGCCTATGAAATGGGTGAGGAAGCAGCGACAATACTTTTTAAGTTAATAGAAAAAAAACGACACCACTTCCTTCTCGAAAACACCATATTAGATTCAAAATTAATAGCCAGAAATTCAACAAAAAGTAAGCACAACAAGAACCATAACGTTTTGTAAAAAATTACCCAACTATGCTTAACGATTCAGATTTTGATATTCGACAAACCAAAGCCACTTCGGCACTAAGTGATTCACTTCATGATGAAAATCTATGGGCCAATCTCAAAGTTGGTAATGAGCTGGCTTTTTCGATGCTGTATAAACGGTATGTTAATCGCCTATTTAATTATGGCATGCACAGTTGTAAAGACCGCGACCTGGTGAAGGATTGCCTACAGGAGTTGTTTGCCCGGTTATGGGCTAAAAGAGAAACCCTTGGTGTTGCGGGTTCTGTTAATTATTACTTGTTCAAATCATTTAGAAGATTGCTGATTGGAAAACTTATTGCGAATCGTAAATTCTCTCTTCCATTTCGAGGGGAACCAACCAGTGTATTTGAGTTTATACCCCCCACCGAGGACTCAATCATAGAGGACGAATCAAAAAGCCATCAACTGGAAATGCTTAAAACCTGTATTAATGCACTCACTAAAAGACAGCGGGAAGCCATTTTTTTGAAATTTTTCAATGATCTAAGCTATCATGAAATTTCCTCTATCATGGAGTTAAGGGTTGATTCTGTCTATAATCTGATCTCAAAATCGATTGATGTACTCAGAGTGAAACTGAAAGGAAATGCCATTTTTATTCTTCTTCTCTGCCCGTTTCAATGGTAATCGAAAAAAAAGTTTACAAAAACTAGTTAGAAATCGATTGCACACCTCTCTTATAGGTCTGTACCAAGATATTATTAAGTGAGGGACTACTACCATTTTTCAGTCAACGATTTTGTAATGGACGAAAACTTTCGGGCTTGGGTGTGGAAACCTACCGATGAAAGTAATCGATTTTGGAGGTCATGGATTGCCAATCACCCCGATAAAACAGATGAAGTAGACGAGGCGATAAGTCTGCTTAACAAGCTGAGTTTTCCAAACTATCACCTTACCGAAGACGAAATTTCCCGCCTTTGGCAAGACGTAAAGAATTGCTCACAATCAACTAAGAAAGCAGGACGTTCTAAGCTACCAGCAACACGTTGGTGGCTTGGGGCAGCTGCCGCAGTTACTATTAGCGCACTCTCGTTTTTATTTATATGGGATACTGATAAGACGATGAGCTATGAAACCGCTTATGGAGAAACTCGAACGTTACTATTGCCCGATAGCTCCACGGTTATTTTAAACGCCAATTCAAGAATTGTTTTTAATGATGACTGGAATAAAAACGCAACACGCGAGGTATGGCTCGATGGTGAAGCTTTTTTTGAAGTGGTTCATACCCGCAATCATCAACCTTTCCAGGTGAAAGTTGGAGATGGTCTTGCGATTGAAGTATTGGGAACCAGTTTCAACGTATATCACCGCAAGGCCGACACAAAAGTTGTTCTTAATACAGGAAAAATAACGCTCACATATCCTGACGCCAAAGAAGAAAAAAAAATCGTGATGAAGCCTGGAGAATTAGTGGAGTATAAGGAAGACCGCATCGTTAAGCGCAAAGTTGATCCTACTATGTATGCCGCGTGGACAGAAAATAAAATCATTTTGAATCAAACATCATTGCGGGAAATGATCGGCATGGCTAAAGACAACTATGGTATTGAAATCGAAGTAGAATCGGAAAAAATGCTGGAGCAAACAGTTTCTGGTTCAATGCCCATTGGAGATGCTGAAAGTTTTGTGAACCATATAGCAATGGCATTTCATTTGAAAATAAACCGCGACAATAATAAAATTTTATTTCATGAATAAACTTCAATTGAATCACTAAACTAAAACCCAACTTCTTTATGCGAAAACAATACTTGTTGATTGGTGTCTGTACCTTGATATTCTATCAGACATTTGCCCAGTATGGTGAAGTTTATGCTTCCACCAACCGAGAGAACCCCACACCTGTTATGTGGGCAGAAGATTCCCATTCCCTCAAAAATGAATTGAGCGACCTGGAAAAAAAATTCAGTGTTTCCATTGCTTATAAAGACGAGTGGGTCGCCAATAAAAGCGTTAAAAAGTTAACGCATGATTTTTTAACAGTTGAATCAGCGCTCAATCAACTGCTTGCTGAAACCGACCTTAATTATGAAAAGGCAGGATCGGCATTTTATATTATTTCATTGAAAAGTCCCCAGAAGACCCGATGGACTCAAAGCGCATCCTTAATTGCAATGCCAGAATTATCGAAGGGTTTTTCTGCTCTCACAAATGCCCCTATTTTTGATTTTCGTCCAACATCTGCCTCCATCATAAAAAATGTAGCCGGTGTTGACATCCTGGTTTCTGGAAAAGTGACCGATGAAGCTGGGGCTCCCTTTCCGGGCGTAAACATTCTGGTGAAAGGAACCACCATCGGTACTTCAACAGATGCTGAGGGTAAATATTCTTTATCAGTGGCTGATGGAAATGCCGTGTTGGTTTTTTCCTTTATTGGTTTTGCTACTCAGGAGGTCAGCGTTGGTTCGAGAACTACCATAAATGTTTCCATGAAGGAGGACGCTGCATCACTCGAAGAGGTGGTTGTAACAGCGTTGGGTATCAAGAAAGAAACAAAACGTCTTGGATATGCTACATCAAGTGTAACACCGAGTCAAATTACAGAAAACCGTACGGTCAATTTCATGAGTGGCTTACAGGGAAAAATGGCCGGTGTGAATATTACTCCAATGGGAACAGGTCCTGCCGGTACTACCAAAATCCGAATTCGAGGCCAATCTTCGATTAGCGCTCAAAACGGTCCACTCATTGTTGTTAATGGTGTCCCGATTAACAATACCACTTTTGGCGTAAGTGGAGATTTTCAAGGACAGAATTCATCACCGGATCCTATTGGTGTCACAGACGGTGGGGACGGACTTACCAGTATTAACCCGGATGACATTGAATCAATGACTGTCTTGAAGGGTGGCGCTGCTGCGGCTTTGTATGGCTCTCGTGCTCAAAATGGGGTGATTATGATTACAACTAAATCCGGCACGTCAACTAAAGGCTTAGGAGTTGAGCTTAATACCAATTTTACATCGGACACGCCTCTGGACTTCACAGACTTTCAGTACGAATATGGGCAAGGAGAAAATGGGATTCGGTCAACAAACGCAAATCCAACATCGGGTGTCTGGAGTTTCGGAGAAAAGTTTCAGCCTGGAATGACGAATGTGTTGTTTGATGGAGTAACAGTTCCTTACGAACCAGTAACAGGGCGCATCAATAAATTCTATCGACAAGGAAACTCATTGACCAACACTGTTACCGTTTCCAATGGGGGCAACAATGGTGGTTTTAATCTCTCGATTGCAAACATGGATAACACAAGCATTCAGCCAAATAGTGGATTCAATCGCAAAACAGTCAACCTCGGGTTCAATCAGAAAATTACCGAGAAGTTGGTTGTTACCGGTAATATTGCATACTCAGTGGAGAAAAATACAAACCCCCCGATAGTGGCCGGTCAGGATAATAGCACACCCGTAGTACTTTGGACACTGTCCAACTCAATGCCCTTTGATCTGCTGGAGGCAAAGCAGTTTGACGCCAACGGTAATGAGTTTGTGTATTCACGATTCAGAAATAGAACAAATCCTTACATCTCGACAACCAAGAAGTTTGAAAATATAACACGCAATCGGATTTTCGGTAATGTAACGGCTAAGTATAACCTTACCGATTGGCTTTACGTGCAAGGTCGCTTAGGTTTGGATTATTTCGCGCGCGCGCGTGACTTCAATAATCCGACCGGAAGAGCCTCAAACGCTCCTGCTCCAGCCGGTTTTGTTAACGGAACTTTTACGCAGGAAGTGCTCCGCAGCAACGAAATAAATGCAGACTTTCTGATGGGTGCTACGAAGAGCTATACCAGTGGGTTTGCTTTTGACGCGACATTTGGCGGTAACCAGCGCTATAGTCGATTCGATCGCAACACGGTATCCGTTCAGGATTTTGTTGTTCGAGATCTTTATACCGTGGCCAATGGGCGGGTAAAAGATCCTCGTTATGATTTGAGCGAAGTAAAAATCAACTCGCTTTATGGCGCAGGAGAACTATCTTACAAAGGCTATTTGTATTTAAACCTTACTGCCCGTAATGATTGGTTCTCAACATTATCACCAGCGAATAGAAGCATTCTTTATCCTTCGGCCAATGCAAGTTTTATTTTTAGCCAGGCATTTCAAGGCCTGCCAGACTGGTTATCGTTTGGAAAAATACGAGCCGGTTATTCGCAGGTAGGCAGCGACAACGCAGTTGGTCCGTATGCAAGCAGCTTATTTTATGGGGTTAATAATAATTTATTTCCTAATCCAACGGGTGCCTCGCAACCTGTTGGCTCTATTCCCAGCGGTGTAGTACCCAATACAAATTTGAAACCATCGCGCGTTGAAGAAACAGAGTTTGGTCTGGAAGTAAAACTTTTTGAAAACAGAATTGGAGTGGATTTGACTTATTACGATAAGACAACAAGTGATCAGATTCTGGC
>JANOUH010000488.1:0-2930 GCA_031416795.1 Cytophagales bacterium
GGAGACTGGTAACTTTGATTAAAGGTGTATGAAGGAATTATTTTAAAATATTCTGCAACATTGATCGAAGCCCTCGTGTCTTACGCCTCAAAACCAAATTAGAAATCATTAAACTCAATAATTATGAACGCTGACGTATTAATGCCAATCGCTATCATCGGAAGTTTTGGCACATCTATTTATTTCTTCACCAAGGTGATGACCGATTATATTCTGAAAAAGAAGATGATTGAAAAGGGATTTGTGAATGACGACACACAAGCCATTTTTAAAAACTATAGACAGGATGACAACAAGTATGCTTCCTTAAAATGGGGCTTAATTTCATTTTTCGCTGGGATGTCACTTATCGTTATGGAGTATGTGCCCGTAAGCCCTGATTCGCCAATGCCTTATGGATTATTTGCTGTGGCTGTATCATTCGGCTTTTTGATTTACTATTTTATGGTCAAACGATCAACAGACAAGTAACAAAGTGGATGTCTAGCCGTCTCTTGTACATCACACTATTTCAGATTCCATAAATTCAATACCATGTTTAGAAACTACCTGAAGACTGCCATGCGCAGCCTGCTAAGACATCGTTTTTTCTCGTTCATCAATATTTTTGGCTTAGCCGTTGCCATGGCGCTATCGATGGTCATCATCATGTTGGTAGCCGACCAGATGACGTACGATCGGTACAACACCAAACGCAACCGCATCTATCGACTTAATACCATTCCAGAGGGACCAGATGGAGCTTTAAATGAATACGCCACCACTACCCTGCCACTGAAGCAAGAACTTCTTGACAACTATACGGGGGTGGAGAAAGCAGTGCGCATTATGCGTGGTTTCGGCAACTTATGGCTGGAGATGGAGCAGAACGTGAACATCCCCATTGCAGGATATTATGCAGATGCAGAGATATTAGATGTGTTTGAATACGAGTTAGAGTATGGAGACTCGCGCACAGCTTTGATAGAACCATACTCGGTAGTACTCACCAAAAAAGCCGCAATAAAATTATTCAAGCAAGAGAATCCCATTGGTGTAGTTTTTAAAGTAGGCGAAGAGGGGCCTTACAATGTGACAGGTGTATTAAAAGAGACAAAAAACAAATCGCACATTCCTTTTGAAGCACTGGCAAGTATTAGCACGGTAAAAAGTTTAGAGGCGCAGAATAAATATGGCAAAAACCTCGACAATTGGTACAACTACACAGCGGGCTGGGTATATGTATTGCTTGAAAAAGGAAAGCAACCAAAAGACATTCAAGCGGCACTCACAAAAATCGAACAAAAACATTTTACCACACTTACAAACCCCGATACCCAACGAAAAGTAAAATACAAGCTTCAGCAATTGATGAACATTACACCTGGTCCATTTATCAACAACATGATTGGCCCATTTCTGCCTTGGATTTTCGTGTACTTCTTCATTGGCCTGGCTGGCGTGGTGATGCTTACTTCCTGTTTTAATTTTACCAATTTGTCCATCGCGCGCTCATTGACACGTGCTCGTGAAATTGGGGTGCGCAAAGTAACGGGTGCCATGCGAAGTCAGGTGTTTGTTCAGTTCTTATCAGAATCTGTGATGGTTGCCTTGCTCGCCCTCGGGTTAGCTCTGGTGATGTTAGTTGCCTTGAGACCATTGATGCTTCAATTGAGCCTGGCGCGCATCCTACGTTGGGATTTAGAAGCTAACTATGTTGTGTACGCAGTGTTTTTCGTTTTCGCTATTGTGGTGGGCATTCTTGCTGGAATTTTCCCCGCAGTTGTGTTGAGCAGTTTTCAACCGGTGAAGGTGTTGAAAGGATTAAGCTCCATGAAACTCTTTTCGAGTATCCGCTTGCGCAAAACATTATTGGTAACACAATTCACTTTCTCGCTCATATTTATCCTTTCCGTAATCGTAGTATTTAATCAGCTGCAATTGTTTCTCCGTGCCGATCATGGGTTTAACATGGAAAAGAAAATAGTGGTTGGATCGAGCAGCTCTTCTGCCTCTGTACTAAAAGCGGAACTGTTGAAATACACCAACATTGAAAATGTAACGGCTGTCTCGCATGTGCTGGCTGCCGGCTCTATGTATGGCGAGAGTTACAAAAAGTCGCTGGAAGATAAAGATTGGACAGATTTAAGTTACTACTCCACCGATGAAGATTATCTCAAGAACTTAGAAATCCCCCTTGTGGCAGGAAGGTATTTTAAAGAGGAGGAAGGTGCATCCAATAAAAATCTAATAGTGCTGAATGAAAAAGCAGTTGAAGATTTCCATTTCGATTCGCCTTTAGATGCGATTGGACAGGAAATTATTATGCAAAAAGATTCCTCGCGCAAGCAAATCATTGGTGTGGTAAAAAATTATAACCACCAAATGCTAATGGAGAAAATGGGGCCAATGGCATTGATTCATAATCCCGAAGAATACCAACTGCTACAAATAAAATATTCAGGTACGTATGAAGAAGCGGGCAAAAGTGTTGAAACGGCTTGGGCGAAAGTGAATCCTTCCTTGAAAGTTGATTACAAAGATTTCTATGGAGAGGTCCACAAACTTTATGATATTCTATTTGGCGATTTAGTCGGTTTACTGGGAGTAATTTCCTTTCTCGCCATTACTATTTCTTGTTTGGGCTTGCTCGGCATGGCCACCTATTCAACTGAAATCCGCTTAAAGGAAATTTCCATCCGCAAAGTACTAGGTAGCAGCAATGGCTCATTGGTTTATTTATTGTCAAAAGGCTTCGTCAACATTTTGCTCATCGCGATTGTATTGGCCGTGCCAGCAGCTTACTTTATCAACAACTTATGGCTTGAGCAATTAGCTTATCACGTTTCTGTAGATGTGGTAACCATTCTGGTTGGAGTGCTCGCTTTGATTATTTTCAGCGGCTTAACGATTGCCTCACAAACCTGGAGGGCGGTCTTTGTTAATCCAGC
>JANOUH010000489.1:0-7396 GCA_031416795.1 Cytophagales bacterium
TGGATAAAGAATTGCCCGAATTCATCCGTACCGATTCACAACGATTAAATCAGATATTGAAAAATCTTTTATCCAACGCCATAAAATTTACTGAAAAGGGAAATGTCAGTATAAATATTGAACGAAACACAAAAAGTACAGTGATTGTTTCCGTTACTGATACTGGTATTGGAATACAGGAAAACAAACAAATGGCCATATTCGAAGCTTTTCAACAGGCAGATGGCGGCACTTCCAGAAAATATGGAGGTACTGGCTTAGGCCTTTCCATTTCACGCGAGCTTGCAAAACTATTAGGCGCTGAAATTAAGTTGAGTAGTAAATTGAATGAAGGCTCTACTTTCTCTCTCATTATTCCGATAGAAATATATCCCGAGCAAGAACCTGTTAAAACCGATGCGGTGAAAGATTCTGTACTGTACAAACCTCGCGCTGGAACAGGCTTGAAATATTTGAATTCCCCCTCCATAGTAGATGACAGAGATACAATTACCAAGGATGATAAAGTAGTACTAATTATCGAAGATGATTTAAATTTTTCTTCTATTCTTTTAAAACAAGCAAACAAGAAAGGATTCAAATGTTTGTGTGCAGCTACCGGAGAAGTTGGTTTAATACTTGCCGCAAAATATAAACCGCAAGCTATTATTCTGGATATGGAATTGCCCGGTATCAACGGACAGAATGTATTGCGTGAATTAAAAACAAATCCATCCATAAGGCATATACCGGTACATATTATTTCGGCAAGTGAACGTTCCCTGCAACATATCAAAGAAGGGGCAGTAGAATACCTGATGAAACCGGTAAATAAAAACGATCTGGAAGAAGCATTTAACAGAATTGAAAATTTTGTCAACAGAAAAATAAAAAACCTGCTCATAATAGAAGACAACGAAAATTCGAGGAAAGCAATGCGTATTCTCATTGGAAATGGCGATGTAAAATGTTTGGAAGCAGAAACCGGAAAAGAAGCACTGGCTATCTATGAGCAGCATAGCATTGATTGTATTATCCTTGATATTGGTTTGCCTGACATAAGCGGGTTTGATCTTATCCATAAATTAGAGAATATAAAGGGGCATAACATTCCGCCTATTATTATTTATACCGGCAAAGAACTTACAAAAGAAGAAAACAATGAACTTCAGAAATATGCCGAGACTATTATTATAAAAGGGATAAAATCAGAAGAACGATTGTTGGACGAAACTGCTCTTTTCCTTCACAGAACGGTAAGCAATTTACCGGAATCAAAGCAGGCAATTATAAATAATTTGTACGATAAGGAATCTGTATTTCATTCAAAAAAAATATTATTGCTAGATGATGATATGCGAAATGTATTTGCGTTATCTAAAATATTACAAGAACGAGGAATGGAAATCATAAAAGCAGAAAATGGGAAAATTGCGTTAGAGATGTTGGATACCTATCCAGACATTGATATGGTATTGATGGATATTATGATGCCGGAAATGGACGGTTACGAAGCAATGAAGCGGATACGATCTCAGGTAAAATTCAAAAACATTCCTGTAATTGCCCTCACAGCAAAAGCCATGAAAGACGATAAACTAAAATGTGTTGATGCGGGCGCTAACGATTATATCGCTAAACCTATTGACGTAGAGCGCTTGCTATTATTGATGCGTGTGTGGCTGAGTAAATAAAAAATTGATTAGACAATTCTATTGTGGAAATAAAAACAAATAACCCGGTTAAAATTTTAATGGTTGACGATAGGCCAGAAAATTTATTTGCCTTAGAAGTAATTCTTTCTGACGCAAATTATTTGTGCGTAAGAGCAAGTTCAGGCGAGGAAGCATTAAAAATTCTTTTGAGTGAACAAGGTTTTGCCATCATATTAATGGATGTGCAAATGCCTAAGATGGATGGATTTGAAACAGTAGAATTAATTCGCCAAAGCGAAAAGAATCAACATATTCCAATTATTTTTTTAACTGCCAGTATGGATAGTTCTGTTCAGATTTTCAAAGGGTATCTGGCTGGTGCAGTTGATTATCTTACCAAACCATTTTCTCCTGCAATTCTAAAAGCAAAAGTGGCTGTTTTTGTAGATCTTTTCAAAAAGAATCATGAATTGCTGGAGCAGGCAGAAGAGATGAAAACGCTCAATAAAAATGTAACCATAGAAAAATTACTTTCCCAATATACACTAAGTATAATCGAGGCAATCCATGATCCATTATTTGTAATCAATCCCGAAGGAATAATAACCGATATGAATAATGCATCAATAAAAATAACCGAAGCTATATCGCGCGACAATTTAAATGGTGCATTATTTCTTGACTATTTCACCGACATTCACAAGGCCGGAGAAGGTTGCCAACAAGTATTTTCCGAAGGCATTCTTATCGGTTACCCGTTAACCTTTATTAACAATCAGAGAACCAATGTATTATTCAACGGATCAGTTTATAATGATGATAAAGGGAGAGTATTGGGGGCTGTAATGGTCGCCAGAGAAGTTTCTGTTTAAATATGGTTTGAGAAGGTCCATGTGCATCTATAATATCATGTTACATGGAAATACAAATAGCAGAACATATCAGAAAAACAACAAGTTTTGCACTTTAAACCTAATGCATTGATTTATTAACTATTACAACTTCCATCGATTAGAAAAGATCAATTCTTCCCTTTTTCGAATCATTAAGTCAAACTTGATTTGATGCCCGAAAGCATGGTTTTGAAACTACTGAATATATTCGCAGCATAATGAATGAATTCTAAAATTCCCATTTTAGCTTTAACTGCAAATGTAACCACGGTTGATTTTGCAAAATGCAAGCTCTCAATTTTTAATGCAATTTTACACAGTCTATACAGTCGGCTGTTAAGTGGGCTTTGGGTGCAGGCGGGCAAAATAAATGTGGTGTTTTTGGGTCGGCTTGTGAGGCAGCAAAACACCTCTATTAATTTTGGGATGCTTTGGTGTTCTTTCCTTTTTCTAGTCGAAATTCTTGTCGGTTTGTAAGGTAGTCCTACAATGAGTAATAGCGTTGAGCATATACGAAGTCAGAAGTTTGAAATACTAAAGCTCGTTTACTTCCGAAAGTTCAATAGAAATACAAAAGCTGAAAGTTTGCACTTTCACAACCTGGTTTTGAAACGATGCTGAGTAGTTGCTCTTTAAAATGTAATCATTATTGAACTGGATCAGATCATCATTGGTAATTTGTGAAGAGGGCTTGCTTGCATAGTATTTCAAAAAGGTGCGTAAAGCCTCGGTGTAGGTTTTAATGGTATTACTGCTATACCGTTTTGATTTCAGCCAACTCATGAATTTTTCTATTTCTTGTTGCACGGGTTCATTGAGTTGTGTTGTTGGAGTAGGTTTGAGGGTGATGTTAGGAATGGGTGTTTTTTCTTTGCGAACTACTTCTGTTTTCTTAACTACCTCTGAGAAATCAACATAAGTAAACGGTCGTAGTTTTTCAAGCACCTGCCTGAAATGAGGTGTGGTATTAGGTAAATACCAACACTTCATGGTTTGGCTCCACCGGCATCCGGGTATTTTTTTTAGGGTATTTTCAATTTGTTCATCGCGCTCAAAACGCACGCAAAGAACGCGCTCCTCATGGTGAATGCTTTTCTGCATCACTACTCGCTTTATGATTGATTTATCCATAACTCTTTTAAATTTCCAACGTAGCGTAACGTGTTTGCTTATTTATTTCTCAATAAGGCGATGAGCCCCATCATCGGTCCAGCGGCCAACATCATATAAATATACTGAGCGTTTAATTGATCTGCCAACACATTTATAAACTGAATGCTCACAATGGTAATGGAAAAACCAATGCAGTTTACAATCGTGAGCGATGTGCCGCGTGATTCTGGCGGGGCGCTTTGGGCTACCAGAGTGGAGAAGAGCGGTGAGTCGGCAATGACCACCAGGCTCCAAAAGAATAAGAAAGTAATCAGTGCAGCAGTGGATTCAGCAAACAGAAACAGGGGAGAAGCGAGGCAGCAAATGCAGGATAAGAACAAAGCAAGCGTGGCTAACTTTTTGGCTCCGTAGCGTTGAGAAAATATTCCGCTCGTCACGCAGGCCAGTCCGCCAGAGGCAATGATGAGGAAGGATAATAAAGGAACGTTGAGATTCGCTTGCGGATAGCGAAGTGTGTAGGCTGTGAGCATCACCGGCACAAATGCCCAGAACGTATACAACTCCCACATATGACCAAAATAACCGAATGAGGCTGCACGAAAATCAGGTTGCCGGAATCCTTTGATGAAGGCCATCACATTTAACTTCTGACTGAACTTGCGGTAGGGGCCATCGGGCACAAAGACTACCATGGAAAGTCCGCCCAGTAATGATAGTGATGTCGTGGCATACAACATATATCGCCAGGGGAAGCCGGTGATAAAGTTTTTCAACAAATGCGGAAAGGCAGTGCCGATCACCAAAGCACCCACGAGAAAACCCAATGATTTTCCAAGTCCCGCCTGGTAATAATCGGAGGCGATCTTCATTCCCACCGGATAAATGCCAGCGAGAAAAAATCCGGTTAAGAAACGGAAGAGTAGTATTTCAGTAGCGTTGATACCGTCTATGCTGATGCCCAGGTTAAAAAGTCCTGCGAGGATGGAACTGACAAAGAAAACACGGGAAGGAGAGAAGCGATCGGAGATGGTGAACACCGCGAAGACTAATGTGCCTGAGATGAATCCAAATTGTATGGCGCTGGTGAGATGAGCGAGAAAGCTTGCATTCAGTTGAAGATCACGTGCCATGTCGTTGATGATGGCATTGCCGGCAAACCATAATGAGGTGCAAAGAAATTGTGAGATGACGATGACGGGGAGGATGCGCTTCACTGATTGAAAGGTAGTGCTTTGAGGCAGTGTGGGCAAGGGCCAGTTATACGAAGGAGTTCGTGTTACGTCAACGAGATCCATGCGAAACACCTGGCATTCTGAAACCGTCATCCCGGGCAAGCTTGAGAATAGATGACTGAAACCATAATCTGATCATTCTTGAATGCACCGAATTCGAAGCATGGCGCGACCCGGGATCTCGTGATCACATGCACAAATCTTATTCTGAATACACTTCTGTTTCACGTCAACGGGATCCATGCGAAACACCTGGCAAGCGCGGGTTGCGTTTTGAAGAGCGATGTTGATTTTACGATTGGGTTAACTCGCCCGCAGCCTGCCCGACTATTGGCGGGATGACAGCGTTGTAGTAGAGAACGTTCTTTAAACTGCTTTCAACGCACTTTCTAAATCGCCAATAAGATCTTCCACATTTTCAATTCCAACAGAATAACGAATCAAACTTTCAGGAATGCCGAGTAACCTTCGTTGCTCTTCCGTTAATTCAACGTGACTGGTGGTGCGTGGTGGTCCGGCTAATGTACTCACTGATCCTAAGCTGGCAGCAAGGTGCACCAGCTTGAGTTTTGGTAAAAACTTTTCTACCAGATCATAGCCACCGTCCAATGCGAAACTCATCATGCCACCAAAGCCACTCATTTGTGATTTGGCGATGTCATGACCGATGTGTGTTTCAAGGCCGGGATAGAAAACATCTTTTACTTTCGGATGTGCTTTGAGGTAACGCGCGATTTTAAGTGCCGAAGCATTCTGTCTTTCAATGCGCAGTTCAAGTGTTTTCATGCCGCGTGCAATCATGTAAGCAGGATCGGCTTGAAGGCTGGCTCCGTTGATCTCGCGAAAATGAAATACTTTTTGTACCAGCTCTTTTTTTCCCGCAAGCAATCCACCCATGGCATCGGAATGCCCGCAGAGAAATTTCGTAGCGCTGTGGATCACGAGATCCGCGCCAAGCTGCAATGGGTTTTGATTGATGGGAGTGGCAAAAGTATTATCAACGACAACAACAGCACCTACTTTTTTTGCGGCCGCGGCAAGTCGTTTGATGTCCACAATCTTGAGTGTTGGATTGGTTGGTGTTTCAAGATAAAGCAGATCACACCCTTTGGCCACTTCCATTTCGATCTCTTCGTGGTTGGTGGTGTCGCAAAGTTTTACCGATACATTATAGTTTGGTAGGAAATCAAGGAACACCTTACTTGTGCCGCCATAGGTATCTTTTAAGGATACTACTCTTTTACCAGCGGTAAGAAAAGCAAACAACGTATTGCTGATGGCGGCCATACCCGTTGAAAATGCAGTGGCCGCTTCAGCCCCTTCCAGCACACGGATTTTTTCTTCCAACACAGCAACGGTAGGATTGGTATTGCGACTGTAAATAAATCCATCCGATTTTCCAGTCGCTACTTGATGCCATTCATCGAGGTCGGTGTAGGAGAAGGCCACACTGTTCGTGATGGGAGAGGTGACAGCTCCTTTTACATTTAAATCACCTTCGCCTGCCCACACAGCCGCAGTACCTTTTTTATTGGAAGTTGTCATATTAATGAAAGTAAGAACCAGAATAAATCATACTTAATGGTCAGGCAATGTTAGCAGAAAGTTTTCTTTCTCTGAAAAACATAAATAACGGAAAAGTAAAGGCAAATGCAATCAGAAATGTGCCGAGCACATACAGCCAAAAGTATTTCATGTTTAGTTTTCTGATTTCGAGCAGCATCCACACCATAGCGGGCACGGTGGCGATGAAGAAGTCGGAGGTGATGCTTGAGGCAAGTGGTGTAGCTGTTCCTTGCCGAAAATATTCAGTGACGCTAAAGGGAATTCCAGAGTATAAAATATGTTGCAGGTTAAAATACCAGGGAATGATTAATCCTAAGATGGCAAAGAAAAGATAAAACCCCATCAGGAATGTGATTGGTGTATTTTTCATGATTTGAAAATACAAAAAGATAGTATGTGTTGGTCATTGGGAATTGAGTGAGTTGAAGAGTGTTGGTACTTTTAATCCGCTGCACCTGAGTTTCGCGCCAAATGAGTGCATCGCCAGATCATGTACGTGCTGGCGCGAGTTGATCGTGCATGAGATCGGGAACGCGCTACGCCCGTTCCCGATCTCATGCACATAGAGAGGCCACATGCCGTAAGCATGTGGCCATGTTAATTTGCGCCACGGCACAGCTCTTCTGCCTTCGCATTTGTTTAGGGCGCAACGAGCACGAGCTTGAGAAAAGGCGAGGCTCTCTCAACTCAGTCATTAATTTCCTATCCATTAAATATGTCTCCACTTCTTACCAAGCCCACACAAATGAATAATATTTTTATACTAGTGTCCGACAAAAATAATATAGCAAGCAAAGAGTATCCGATGAAGTATAAAATGTGTGTAGAGAGGCGGTGTGCCAATGGCGCGGCAGTAAACCGCATCTTCCGATCACCCTCGCAGGCCGCGCTAAAATGCTTTCATGCCCGAAAAGGTCGGCCAGCGACCTTTTCGGGCATGAAAGTTTAATTAGCATGA
>JANOUH010000490.1:0-15529 GCA_031416795.1 Cytophagales bacterium
ATGGAAGTCTTGATCTGTTTAATGTTTTCGAGTTCAGAGATTTTTCTTTCCAGAGGCTCTGCCACCAGTTCTTCCATATCCTTGGGGCTGGTGCCCGGATACACCACTACGATGGGAAATTGTGGAGGATTCAGCTCAGGATCTTCCGCGCGTGGCATGTTCAGTATCGTGGTGATGCCCAACGCGATAATCATTAGGAAGATCACCATGGTGAACTGATAATTCTTTACTGCGTAATCAGATATTTTCATAGTAGTGGTGTCTTAAGTCTTGTCTCTTATGTCTTACTTCTTAATCAGCTACTCGATGATTTTTATGGAGGATTTATCTTTCAGGTAAGCACTGCCGCTGATGATGATCGTCTTCACATTTTCTAAACCACCAACGATGATCACATGATCTTTTTCTATGCCACCAACCAAGACAGGTATTTTGTGTGATGTTTTTCTATCGTCCGTTACAAACACATAACCAGATTGCGCATCACCATCGAGCAGAGCATCATATGGAATTTTCCATACTTGTTGCTTACGCGATCCTTGTATGGTGGCTTTGCCAAACAGGCCACTTGCCAGGCCATTGCCAGGTGATTGCAGCGTGACTTCCACTGCGAAAGAACCATTCATCGCATCCGTGCCCTCTGATTTACGTGTGACGATGGCTTCAAATTTTTTACCTTCCAGTGCATCGGTTGTCACGATTGCCTGATCACCCACCTTGATCATTGCCCATTCGCGATCGCTAACACCAGTTCTGAGAATCCATTTGCCCTTGCCGGCACCGTTCGTTTGAAACACGGTGGTACCTGAAGAAATTACTTGGCCTTCATTAGCCATCTTGCGCAGAACAAAACCATTATTCACAGCTCGGATTTCAGAATAAGAGCGATTGAAATTGGCCGCTTCTAACTGACGCGATGCTACATCCATGCCGGTGCGCGCATTTTGAAATTGCTCGAGCGTAGCTACACTGTCTTTATAGAGATTTTCAACGCGTTTAAAATCGCGCGTAGCTTTTTCAAATGACAAGCGGGCTTGGGCAACCTGCGCTTCAATCTCCGTGAAATTAAGGGCCGCCATTAATTGACCTTTGCGGATGGCATCACCTTCTTTCACATACACCTTTTCAATGATGCCACCGGTTTTAAATGCGAGATAAGTTTCATCATCTGTGGTAAAGAGTCCAGATGTTTGAATCACCGGCTTCAATTCCTGTTGTGTAATATCCAACACGCGCACCGGAATCACATCAGGAGTACGTTCACTAGTTTCATTTTTTCCATCACTGTTACTGCATGACTGAGCAAACCATGCTGCGGATAACATGAATAGGAGAGATGCTGATTTCATTTTCTTTTAAGGTTATGTTGTATACTGTTACTATACTTCTGACTTTCCACTTTCCACTTTCCACTTTCTACTTTCAACTTTCCACTTACTACTTACTACTTTCCACTTATTCTACTCCAACTCATACCCAGCCGTTTCTCTTTCCAGACTGGCTTTGGCAATAAGCACGCGATATTGATTGAGTGTGACCAGCAGTTGTGCACTCGTAAGTTGATTACGGGCATCGACCGCTTCGATAAACGTATTAACGCCTTCTTTATATCCTTTATCAATCAGGCGCTGATAACTTTGAGCTGCCTCCAGTTGCTTTTGTGCCGAGAGATAATTTTGATAGGCAGTCACTAATGCATTCTTTGAAATCTGTGTACTCATATTCAATTGCCTGTTTACCTGTTGCACAGAGAGCTCTGTATTTTTTATTTCCAGACGTGATTGTGAGATTTTGTGGCGGTTGGTGAATCCTGCGAAAAGAGGCATATCCAGTTGCAAGCCAATCAAGTGATAATTGGCGTTGCTGTTATAGTTCAGATTTTCTGCTTGTGCACCCATGTCTATAAATCCACTGATCCTGGGCGACCAGTACATTTTATTCATGCTTAACATATTTTCATTAAGTCCTTTCAAGGTTTGGAGTTGCATCAGTTCTTCCCGCTTTTGAACCGACACAGGCTCTTGAACAAGTACGGATGCTTTTAATAGATCTTCTTCCGCGGAATAGGTGGTGATGATTGCCTCTTCTGGATTTCGATTTAATAAAAAGTTGATATAGAGTTGTGCGTTTTCTACCTGACGTTCCGCGTCCACCAACTGTGCTTTGATATTTTCAATTTCACTTTCGGAGCGAAGTACATAGGCAGGCAATCCTTTGCCGTTGGCAAGCAGGGATTCGTTTACACGTTTACCCTCCATCGATCGCGTAAGCGCGCTTTGATAAATGGATACACCTTCGCGCGCACCGAGGTAATTGAAGTAGGCTACTTTGATGTTGCGCACGAGTTCACGTTTATAAATACTCACTTCAAATTCCTGTAGCAGAGTTTGCTGTTGACGGATTTTGCGATTATAGATTAGATCAGTATTGAGAATGGGCATGGAAACACGGACGCGCACATCATAAAAATTCTTAGGAAGAAAGTTTGTTGTTACGTTTTCGATTTGTGGAAAATTATCGCTGCCGGTAAGTTGGTTCAGTGTGCTGTAAACCGGATTGAGTAAATCCCCTACGGGAAATGAAATGCTGCGACCACCCACACTGTTGATAAAGTTACCCAATACATTGAGCGAAGGAGAGAACATGCCATTCGCTATTTGCAGTGAGAGCATTGCTTTTTCAAGGCTGATGTTCTTCTGCTGAAGCACGATATTGTTTTTCAAACCAACCTCTATATACTCGTCCAGGACTTGCTGTGCATGCACTTTATTCGAGGGTAAAAAGCTAAACAGGGCAAGTATTGCAAAGACTTTTATTAATAGTGTTCTCATACTAAACAGTGTTAAGTATTGGGGTAAAAAATTTTAAGATTTTAGTTTCTCCAGCGTAGCCACAAAGGTTTCGTAGGCAGCACTAGTCAAATGATCCAGATCCAATTGATTAGCCCTGGCAATCGCCACATGACCTAAATGTCCGCTGATCCGCAGGGTGCACATTCCGTGCATGGTACTCCAGATTGAAAAAGAGAGCATCGTTTTATCCATGTCTTTAAAGTACCCGATTTCCTGGCATTCGCCTACGGTTTTTAAGAGGATGTCAAATGCCCGGTCTCCCTCATGCCAGTCCTCAAAGCAGTTTGCGACATGCTCTAAAGGTTCCTTCATGACGAACAAAAGCTGGTAAATATCAGGGTTTTGCATGGCGAATTGAATATATGCGCGCCCCATGGCTTTCAAGCGTTCAAAAGGATTGGAGACTGTATTGAGCACTTCGAAATGACTTACCAATAACCTGAACCCATCCTGATGTAGCGCATGTACGATTTCGTTTTTGTCTTTGTAGTAGAGGTAAATGGTAGCTGGCGAGTATTCAATTTTCTCTGCTATGGCGCGAATGGAGGTGGCCTCAAAGCCTTTTTTGGTAAAAAGCTCTTTGGCTGCAGTGAGGATATCCTTTTTCAAGTCCTCCTTATGTCGTTCTTTTCTTTCGGTTACTCCCATAGATATCACGAATCAACGGAATTTTAGTGAACAGTGTTTAGTAAATCTTGAATTTTTTTGATGGTGATCTTTTAAATCGCTGATAATCAGGAATAAATTTTTGATTTAGGATACATGAATCCTGTACGTTAAACATTGATAACGATGGAACCCAGTTCGTGCTTTTTATTAAGTGTACCTGACTTTCGCGACAATTTGAAGCAGCGCCAGATCAATAGACTGCGCGATTTTACTTTGCGCCACGCGCTTCTTCTGGCTTCACATTCTATAGGGAGCAACGGGCACGAGCTATAGAAAGGCGAGCCCCTACGAAGATTACAACGTTAAACTTTCCGCTTTTAACTTTCTACTTTCCACTTCTTAGTACTTCAACACCAAAGAAGGATCCACCGGATATCTTCCGAATGATTTTCCATACACGGCAATTCCGCCATCACCTTCTGTCTTTAACCGGATCACCAGTTCACCTTTTTCAGCAGCAGCTTTGAGTTGCTTTTTAGAAATAGCCACTTTTGTGAGATAACCATACGAACCGGCCTCTCTCAACTTGCGGTCTTTCAATTGATGATGCCACGATAATACGCCACGATGATCAGCGGGATCGTCAGCCAGCGTAGTAGTCAATGCAGGTTCTCCATTAATTGATATGGAAATCTTTGATGGATATAGTTTCTCATCGGTCATCGGATACGAGTTAGGATTGCCACTAGGGGAAGCTATGCCTCCCAGCATGAAATCAACATCAGTCTTTTCTTTTTTATCGAGGTCTTTCACGAACAGTTCCTTGGCGGAAACTTCAATGAGGAAGTAAGCTTCCTTTACATTCACGTTCATGGACTTATCCAGTTTGAATGTGTATTCAAAAAAACCTTTACCCGTTCCATTTACTTTGAGTCCATCTAACACGTTCCACTGCTTTCCACTCCATGTTGAGTTCGAGAATGAAGCCGGTGCCACAGAAAGGATTTCCGTCTTGGCGAGTTTATTTTCAGCAATGATTTCGAAATGCATGAAGTTGTGATGGAGCACGGTGCCTTTCTGATCTTCTAATTGAAGCGTGAGTATGGCGAGGCCGCTGGTCGCTGGCATCTCGATGGAGAGCGCCTCCAATTCTTTATGAAGGTAAGGTTGGTAATCGATGAGTTTTGAACCCATCGTAATCAACGAAGTTTCTCCTATGGCATTGGTATGCTTCATCTGAAAGGAAAGTTTTAATTGCTTTCCGTAGTCGATGCCCGTCATGGAAGAAAGGTAGAGAGGCACCTTGACCACTTCTCCGCCTTTAACGGTTTTAGAAATATCATTGCCGGTAGAAAGATATACCGCAGCATGCAGGTCGTTGAGTTTCATGCCAGGCATTAGTTCTTCCATGCCGGTGAATTTATTCGAGCGATCAAAACGCCAGTAGCCATTCCACTCGTTGATCACGTCATGATGCTCGGTGTATAACCATCCTGCCATTTCAGGATATTTTCTGAATGTGTTTAACATGCGATGATAATCCCAACTCCAATCCACATCACCGGTGCTGCCCTCATAACCCCACACATTGCCACACTCAGAATTTATTTTAGGTTGCTTGCCTTGTTTAAAGCCTGATTCAAATTGAAACGTACTTCCTTCAAATGAATTCTCGGTCAACTTCTTCATATGTTCTTCCCATTCCCATCCGGGCAAGTAATCATGAAATGAGTTGATATCAGTTTGTGTGTGACCAGCTCCACAACAAATGGAATTATCTTCTGCCAGACGCGTTGGGTCCAGTGATTTCGCTAAGTAATACATCGATGCAACCCACATCTGTGTTTCAGGAAGATACTTGCCTACGCGCTTTCCATTTTCTTCTGAATGTGTTTGTAAACCCCATGTTTCGTTAAATAAAATCCACGAGAAAATGGCTGGATGATTGAAGTCGCGCTTCACCATGTCGCGAAACGTATTCTCCGCTTCTTGCTGCATCTTCGCATCGGGGTCGCCCCAACTGTTGGGTAAATCAGCCATCACCAATACACCCAACTTATCAGCCCAATATAATTTGCGCGGTATCTCTGATTTAATATGAGGACGAATGCCATTCAATCCGATCGACTTCGCGAGTTCTATTTCCTTGCGCATGAATTCATCACTGGGAAATGTGTAGAATCCTTCGGGATGATACGATTGATCCAACGTAAGCTGAAGATAAATAGGTTTGTCGTTGATGGCTACATAGGGAAATTCTGTTCCAGGCAGATTCACGACAGAAATTTTACGCATGCCAAAATAAGTTTTCACAGCATCGTCACCGAGTTTCACTTCGGCTTCGTAGAGATAAGGATCTTCTAACGACCATAAATGGGCTTGAGGAATAGCAATCGAAAAAATGAATTTGTCTTTTCCTTTTGGAACAATTACTTCTTTGGTAATAGGCGTGGAGGAAGTTTTTATGGATACAGAAAGTTTGGTATCTGCTTTTGCTTCGGTGGGCAGATAGGCAGTTACCGTAACTTGATTTTTATCAATATCAGGAATGAAGTGAACAGCATCGACATAATCTTTGCCACGCGCTTCTACATATACGGTTTGCCAGATGCCGCGTGCATTGCCGTAGCCTTGCTTTCCGTATAGGGTGAAATCTCTGCGCTTATCATCGGCACGAACGATTAATTTTTGTGGCTGACCATATTTTACGTATTCGGTTAGTTCAAATGAGAAAGGAGTATAACCACCCTGGTGTGTTCCCAATAATTTTCCATCTAGCCACACGGAGGTTTCCCAATCGGATGCGCCAATGGTTAAGAATGTTCTTTTACTTTTCCACTCCGGACTGATCGTAATCTCTCTTTTATACCACGCGATGTCGGCTTTATCTTTTACACCCGACAACGGTGATCCCCATGGAAAAGGAACGTTGATCTTATGAGCAAAGGGAGCAGTGCCTTCATTCCATTTTTTAGACACACCCTGATCGAGCGAATCAAATTCAAATTGCCAGACGCCATTGAGGTTTTGCCACTGCGTTCTTTCAAAATCAGGACGAGGGTGTTCGGGTAGTGGGATTGTTTGTGCGGATAATTCTGTACACGTACAAAACAAAGTAAGGAGTAGGAGGGATTGGATTATTCTCATGGCTAAATGTAAATAATTTTATGTTCTAAGATTTCGCTATTCTTAATCAACGGAGACATACTAATCCCAACGGCTTACGATGTTAAGAAATTAACACTATGGCTGCTGGCAGGGAAGAAGAATTTTCCGCCAGCATATCATTCCTGGCAAGTTGGAGAATTAAGATCAATGGTGTTTGCCATGTAAAAGTAATTGGTTTTTAAACTCAGGTATCCTTACTTAATTTTCTTGGCACCCAATGGCGCAGTAATGCCAAGCCATGGTATGGCCACGAAGTTTCCCATTACTGATTTGAATGGCATAAATAAACCGAAGTCAATTCCCGTTTTCTTTACTATTCTACGACCTCCTATTGAAATAAGGATAAGCGATTCCTCACCGCTATCGATGTAATAGTTTTCTGTGAGAAAATATCCCCGGTTTGAAGTCCGAATCATACTGCTAACACTGATCGTAGGTGTGTTGGCCCATTCTCCACCGGTATACCCGTATCCAAGTCCGATACTTATATTTTTATCACGCGAGCCAAACGTAGTGAGACCGTAGGCTATTCCAAACCCAGTACCCTCTTCGCCTAATACAGTACCAGAAAGAATACCGACACCTAGATTGATTTTTTCAGGAGTTACAGGAATTGAAAATTTACCTGTTACCCAAACAGGCGAAGAGGTTCCACCAAATAAGAATAGAGGAACCATTCCAACCCCAAGTGAAAAATGATCCGTGGGTGCTACTGTAAACTGATTTACAAATATCCATACGTTCTGATAATAGCCTTCCCCCTTTTTTATACCATACCCGTTTGGCATCCAAAAATAACGCGAAGCCTGAGGGTTATTGAACCACAATACGCCATTCTTAATCTGGCTCAGCTGAATAGCTTCCATGTTTGCGATATCATTTTTATTAATGTATAGCTCACCTAAGTTCTTTGTGATTAGTTTAATTTTTTCCAGAAAAGTACCACGACACGTTATTTATTTCAAGTGGAGGAAATACAGAGCTTGACCAAAGAAGTGAAATCGCTTTGGCAATCTTGACGAAAGTATTTTCAGATATAGAAATTTTAGTTTTAAAAGATAGAGATGTTTCATCGGGGAAAAAGAATGATGAAAATGACAGGCAGGTATACTTAAAAACTAACCCAAATCATTTTAGAATAATGAAAAGATGGGAAATTGAAAATTACTTATTCGACAAAGAAGTTTTAAAAGCATTTTGTGCAGGAAACAGTTTGACTTTTAACGAAGTGGAATATGACAAATTTGTAATTAACATTAATGATGACAACATAAAAGACGAAACGAGTAGAATTAGAAATTTTTGTGGAATAAATACAAGTGTAAGTTCTGAAAGTTTCAAAATAACTTTATCTGAATATGTTACAGAAGAAATGCAAGTTTACAAGGAATTAGAGCAATGCATATTTCACAGACAATAGGACTCACGAAAGAAGGGCAGCCGATAACACGGGTTTGGCAAAAGTGGCGGTTCAGTGCTCCGCAGACACATTTGTGGTTAATCAAAGTTTGGTTCTCCGCATCAACATTTGTGGTGAAAAGCCCGCCCATCGCAAATCTGCAAAACGTTATGCCCAATGCTATGACGACAACAAAACTGACTGCAAACATCAAACTTTTTTCTCATAACTGACGACAATTATTCGTATCTTTGGGCTGTGGCAAAACAATCGAAATATCATATAGGAATTGAAATCGACAAACTGACAAACAGTATTGTTAATACTATTTCAGGCGACAGTTTTCCGACTGATGTTCACCCAATAACAAAAGTTGATTTAAAAAATATCTCCAAGAAAAATGGTTGGCTTTTTAATTGGGCAAACGAATTTAAACTTACCGACCGCCATGTTTTCAAGTTGACAATTCGCAACAACCCTGAAATTATTCAAGGACTTTTATCTATAAGCGATTACAACGACCATTACTATTTACATCTTGTTGAAAGTTCTCCTTTCAATTTAGGCAAGACCAAACTTTATGAAGGTGTGCCAGGCAATTTATTTGCGTTCACTTGTAAGACATCTTGGGACAGAGGTTATCAAGGTTTCGTATCATTCACATCCAAGACAAAGTTAGTTGACCATTATGAGAAAACTTTAGGAGCAACTCATGTTGGCGGACATAAAATGATAATCTTCCCTCAAGAGTCTTTAAAACTTATTAGAAAATATTTTCCAACTTAATTATATGGGATACATCAAAGAACCAGTAGGTATTGACTTCACAGTTGACCCAACACCGTTGACAACAGAAGACAGGAAAAAAATAAGTGAAGTAATTGCTTATTACAAGGCAACAGGACGAAAAATGCCGTTGACAAAACCAGTAACACGACCACGTCTGACAACTAAAAGCAAAAGGGTTATTGCTTAAATAAAACTGAATTACAAAGACCGAGAAGAAGCACTGGGCATAACAGCACATTTGCAATAGGCGGGGTTTTGTGTTCCAAAGACAGTTTTGTGGTTAATCAAACATTAGTTTTTCAAATCAAGTTTTGTGGTAAAAGTCCCGCCCTTCGGGTAGCTGCAAAACGTTAGCGGTCGTTGTAAAACCCTGACACGACAATTTTAAAGTTATCGGACAGGCAATCGTTTAGCAAAATGACAATAATTATATTTGCAGACAAATAAAATAAAGTGGAGACCAGCGACCACTCAAAAAAACGGGGCGACACCGAAAAGCCAAACGAGTAGGAAAATGTTAAATAAAAATAGAAAATATGAAAGCATCAAAATCAATGCGGGTATGGTTTGCCTTTATGGGTTCTCTCCTATGGGCAGGCATTTATTTTACGGGTTTCTCAACGGTAAACTGGATGATTTATGTGCCGGCAGCAGGTTTTATTTTTGCAGCTATCACCGGTTTCTGTCCAAGTCAAATCGGAATCTTTAAGCTATTTGATAAAAAATAGAACATCACAACCATATTGTCGCTAAACCTTTCTTTCGTGGCTCAGAAAAATATTTCATCACCTGATACCATGTCTATAACAGTTCATAAATAGTAGTATCAGAAAACATTATCTTTATGGAAATTTCCTAAAATAAAAATAATCCAAGCAAAGAAACTTTGCGAATCGAGCATTCAGTGATGGCGTTTTGCTATTGCCATTACTTTATTACTATTAGAAATACATGTACCTGAACTAAAAGAAAATCAAACCCTGCTAATCAGACTGATTCTGTTCGGTATTATGTTCTTAATATTTATTTTTTCCGGAAAAAAATTGTAAAATGGCAACTCAGACGCAAAGGATAACTAATCGACTGGCAACAGAAACTAAATATTTCGGAGGACAGCATCGTAACATTTCTTCGCTTTGTATTGGCAGACAATAACTTTTTTGGCAGGCAGTTTTTATCAGACAATTTTTTCTCGTGGACAGTTAAACAGTTGGACAGCGGACAGTAACGAAATAAAAAACAACGAACCGCTAACAGCGGTTTGGCAAAAGTGGCGGCTCAGCACTTCGTATGCCAGTTTTGTGGGTAACCAAATAGTACTTCTTCGTATCAACATTTGTGGTGAAAATCGCCACCTTCGCCAAGCCCGAAACCGTTTTGCCCGTGGCCGGTGTTGTCACCATACCACAACTAACTATAATTTTCAGCTCACTCACGGTAGCATGGTTTCTGAATCATCGTTCGCCATTCCGCGCCAACTCATGTGAGGTTCGATCTTAATTTTTCTGTGGCGCGGTTTATTTTTTCTTTATCATAAACCCCGGGTTGAAACCCGGGGCTATTGATGTTGCACCCCTTTGGGGTTACAAACAATTTGTTTTTACAGGCCTTCGATGTTTGCCCGTGGCCGGTGTTATCACCGTACCACGGCTAAGGTGGTGGACAAAGGGTTTCGCGATGAGTGGCACGAATAACCTTTACTATTTTTTTTAAATTGTCGGTTATCGACACTGCCCACTTCAGCCTGCCTACTGCCTACTTTAAAAAAAAATACTACTTCTTCACAACCGGCAGCCGCACCACCGAAGGATATTTCTTAGAATGATGAATTTGATTATGGGCCACCATACCAACAGATTCATCAAAGTTATTTCCACCGGTATTCAGATTGCGCTCGAAGCGTGGGAAGTTACTGCCCGACACTTCAATACGAACCTGATGCCCTGCTGCAAAATAGTTGCTGGTGGACATCGGTGATAGTTTCACTTTATACACGTTGCCTTTTTCCATGAACACCTCTTTATCATATCCTTCGCGGTAGCGCACACGCTGGATGGTTTCATCCAGGTTATAGGCTTTCCCATCCGGATATACATCGATTAGTTTAATCGTAACATCGGTGTCTTTCACATCCGATGATAGGTATAACGTAGACTCAATAAACCCACTCACTTCCACGCCTTCTTTCAATGGCTCGGAAGTAAACACTAAAATATCATCGCTCAATTCCATTTGTGATTGATCAAACGCTCCACCGGTAACGGCATTTCCAGTACAGCACACATTACCTCCGTAAGAAGAAACAGGATTGGCAGGATCATAGGTGAACGAATCGGGTTTGTCTGCAGCGGGTACCTTAGCAACCAATTTACCATTGCCGTTGCGTGTGTTGGCTTTGCCTTCGCTGCTTAGAAAGTAATCGGTCATGACGGCCTTGGCGGGAGGCCAGGTTTCTGATGTTTGCCAGGTATTGCTGCCCATGGTAAAGTACTTCACACGTGGTGTTGTTTTTTTGAAATCATTTGGTTCGCCTTTCAATAACATATCAAACCAACCCCAATAGAGTTCATCATAATTCAATCGCGCATCGCCCATGCTACGTTCACCTACGATGGTATTTTCAGTAGCCCGTTTGTATGCACAATGAAGGGTAGGGGCAATGACGAGGTATTGATTGTCAGCTATTTCTTTATTTGGATTTTTGCGCACATGATTGAACAAGGTAAGGTTCGGACTGGATGACACATCGTACCATGAAACAAACCAGCAGGCCGGAACATTGAGCGGCATGTTATCATGATACAGTCCGCCTTTGAACCAGGCCGGATCATTGGGCTTGCGCCTGATCATGTCTTCGTAAATTCCTTTTTGTCCGTTTACATTTTTGATGATGTCTTGTACTGGCAAATGTTGCAGTGCTTGTGCCCAATCCACGTTAGGCATTTCAGTAGCCATATCATAGAAGCGTTGCACGCGCACTAAATCTGCCTGTGTAATATCTTTAGGGAAGGTGGGACGTAACTCATCATTCTGTGTTCCATATAACCACGAGGTGAACAGCATTTGCTGTGCACCTCCACGATACCAGTTGCCCTGTTCATAAAATTCTCCTACGCGACCTACACCGGCACCAAATCCTTGCGCCACCATAGCGGTAAGGGCAGGGTGGTTGAGGGATGCTACAGCCATCTGCCATTCTGCTGTTGAGGAACAACCAAACACGCCAATTTTTCCATTCGACCATGATTGCTTCGACATCCATTCAAATGCATCGTAACCATCTGTTGTTGGTGTACCAAGAATGTCCCATTCGCCTTCCGAGAAAAATCTTCCGCGTTCGTTTTGTACCACATAGGCATAGCCACGTTGAACGGCATCGTAAGCTGCCTCTAATCCGCGTGTGCGCATTTCACCATCACCCCAGGTATTGAAGTTGTACGGTGTTCTGGAAAAAACGATAGGGACTTTGCCATTACCCTTTGGCCGGAAGATGTCGGTGGCCAATCGTTCACCATCGCGCATGGGCATCATCACCTTTTGATCGATGATGGCAATGGCTTCTAATTTTTTGTAGATGTCGGTCTGCTGCTGCGCCAACAATGAAAAAGATGTGACAAAGAGCAGGAGAAGCAGGCTGAGTTTTCTCATGGGAAGTGAGGTTAAGGAATTTGCAATAAGATAGGAGTTCAATTGACAATTGACAATGAATACTTGACCAATGGCCATACTCCCTGATCAATGCTATTGTAACCTTAAATTTAAATCTTAACCAACCTTCTCCGTATGGCTTCTAATACCATTCCCGTGCGATTTTGAACTTGAAATTTTATGAATAGCGATCCGCGATAGCCATCCACGGTGCGCTCACTCACGTCCATCAACTGAGCAATCTGTTTATAGGTAATGTCATTCGTGGCGTGATGAAGAAATTCGAGTTCTCGTTCTCCAATATGAATGGTGGATCCATTCTGCTTGCCAATCAGAATTTCAGATAGATTTATTTTATTGATGTCTGAGTTATAAAAGTTTTTCGAATAGATTTCTTTTAGTGCGTGTGCCAGTTCATCGGGGTGTGTGTTTTTGAGCAGGTATGAACAGCAGCCTGCCTTAATCATCTCGATGATGGTTTGCTCGCTGTTGGCCATGGAGAGTGCTACCAATCTCACCGAAGGGTGAACCTCATGCATCCATTGAGCAGTCTTCGCGCCATCCATCACAGGCATATTTACATCAATCAGCAAAATGTCGGGCAGAGGTGATCCTGCTTCAAATTTCTCTTGCAGTTCTTTGCCATGGGCAGCGTCAACGACTACATCAAAATCTGGCAGTCGGCTTATCAAAAGCCAGAGAGACTTAAGAAAAAGTTGATGATCGTCTACCAGGCCAATGTTAATTTTCATGATGCGGTGGGGTAGTTTGTAACGCGGTTCCACGGCTACCTATCTTTTCAAAAATAAACCTGAGCTGCTTTTTTTGATAGGCGAGGAGGAGAACGATAATGCCCATTGCCGCCAGCAGGATAATGACACTTCCGATTACAATTAGAGTGATCTCTTGGGATATATCCATGATAAGCCAGAACTAATAACTATAGAATCTAAAAATAGGGGAACATTGTGAACAACCCGTAAGAATGTAAGTATTGTCACTATTTCGTAAGATTACCGATTTTACATGTACAGATGCGTGAAATAGTACAACCAATAGAATCGCAAACGGATCCAAAGAGTAAGACAATTGCACGCGCACATCAACCTGTAACCTTTGATCTGCATTTCAAAATCTTCACTGCATTATCAAAGAATAGTTCTGAACTTCGTGAGCAGTATATTCTATTGTTATGAATAGCATAGCCATCACCTCATTGCTTTTATTAATCCTACTTTGTCATGTTGATAATCACGAAGGCCTGCCTGCCTAAAAAAGTAGCCCCCATCCTCGTTCTATGAGACTTCATGCTAATTAAACTTTCATGCCCGAAAAGGTCGCTGGCCGACCTTTTCGGGCATGAAAGCATTTTAGCGCGGCCTGCGAGGGTGATCGGAAGATGCGGTTTACTGCCGCGCTATCGGCACACCGCCTCTCTACGCACATTTTATACTTCATCGGACACTCTTTGCTTGCTATATTATTTTTTGTCGTACACTAGTAATATTCTATAATCATTTCAGCACTTCGGGCTTGATATCTCAAACATGACAAAGTAGGATTAATTACCGTTGTTTATGTATTGATCCGGTGGTTCAGTACCCCCTGGTTAGTGAACATGGGCCATGGCAGAAGCCCCTATAAGAATCTTAAGAAACGGATTTCAGGATTGGATAAAACAGACCACTAACAAACAGGCCATGCATGGCGGACAATCCATTGCATATTGCAATTGCATACTGCCTGTTGCCATTTATACGTTCCACCAATAGGTAAACTTAATCACCAGCGCGCGGTTCTTCACGTTAAACGATTCCGGCAGGTAGTTGTCGGTATACACAATAAACAAATCGGAGGCAGGCCGGTAGCGCCATTGTATGCGCGTGTTGAGATTTACGTTGTTTTGCTGTTCGTTGTATTGTGCAAACGCAGTGAAAAATAATTTATTCGTCATGGTCACATCAATGCGCGGCCCCACCAGCCAGAATGTTGTCTTGCCCCAGGGGTCAGGCATTCTGATGTCGTTATAACTTGAACTTAAGCTCAGGCTCACATAAGGCTGAAAGCGATAACCGATGTCAGTTGTAAAATTGAAACGGGTTCCATCTTCATAGTATCCGCCATAGCGTGTCGTGAATGCGTAGGTAAAAACACTCTGAGGTTTGGAGGTGTACTCAAAGCCAAAGGCATTCCATTGATGCTCACTTCCGGTTGCCAGTGTGTCCTTCCCCGAATTGGTGGGATCAAAAGGCCTTAGCAGTTTAACGTAGTCGTTCGATACCCAGGCATTCATTACGTTTTGTTTGCGGAAATTCACTCCGTAGACCAGGTATGTTTCGCTATCTGTAGGCTTCATGGAAGTATCGAAGAACATACTGGAATTAAACTTAGGCCCGTGGCTAAGTATGTGCTTGCTTTTCGGGAAAAATAATTTCCCTATTTGTGGATTGAGTCTGATATATCCCACACGGGGAACATAGCCTACTTCCGCCAGGTAATTCTTGCCTACGTATTCATGTTGCCACGTAATATTCCACTTGCGGCTTTCATAAGTAAGGTTGGCGGCTTGCGTAAAATCTTCTCCCTTGTTTTCTGGTTTGAAGGATTTCAGAAACAGTGCCTTGCCTGTCCACATATTATTTGAGGAGGCGAGGTTATATTCCAACCCGAGGTTTCGATTATATTGTGAGTAAACGGGCACAGTGGGGTCCGTGCTGGGTGTATAGTTCAAGGATTGCTTGTTGATGAATATCACACCGATGTTAGATCGTGCAAACACCCTGCGCTGAATGGAAAACACGGCAAAGTTTTGTTCGGGCAGATCATTCTCTTCTACTTTAGCGGTTTGCATATCCATGGCACCGATGCGCCAATTCTTGTTGAGCCTTCCGCTCAGGCGTGCACCATATTTGATCGGAACATTCAAGCCAATTCTTCTTGAGAAAAAAGGGCGTATCGTGGGATATCCGAAATTGGCGAAGATGTCACCGTTCTCCAGAAAGAACTGTCGTCTCTCAGGAAAAAATAATTCGTAGCGGTCCAGGTTGGTCACCTGGCGGTCTAC
>JANOUH010000491.1:0-10154 GCA_031416795.1 Cytophagales bacterium
AAATAATCGAGATCAGCATCACACAATATTCTTTCCAGGTTATTCACTGGTGATTGCGGTATCCGGGTCGCCAGAATCATACTGCTTATTGACTCAATTTGGTTTGTATCCAGGCCATAAGCCGGCAGCATTTCTCTAGCCATCTCCGCTCCTTTTTCTTCATGATTTTTGGGCGAATGAATAAATCCGGCATCATGATAAAGTGCCGCCAATCGAAGAAGTTTAATGCCGTCTTCAGGCAGTTGCTCATTTTGCGCAATAACTAATGCAGAGTTAAGTACATCATAAATGTGATCGATATTATGATATTGAAGTTTGGGCATTCTGCTTTCAAGCAAATCAATGATATTCTTTTCTGCTGCCACAAAATCGGGTGATGTTGTTTGGCTTGCCTCATTATCTAATTGATCACGAAGATTTTTCAAAAGTGGATCCACCGGCCACCAAATAAGATCAATGTCGTTTGTCTTTTTTGCTTTTTCAAGCCAGGTTCTGGCAGAAGTAAAATCACCCAACGCATTGAACACATGGACGACATAAACATTTACCCCTTTTTCATTCGCTTCACTTCGCTTTATTAATTCATCTAATAGCTCGTTAGCCTTTGCCTCATTTTTTAAACCAGCATAAGCCGAAGCGAGATAAGCCACCATAGAAGGTGGTCTTATTTTGGAAGAACGAAGTCCATTTGAGATTGCTTCAATAGCATCTTCATATCTCCCCATCGTCAGGTAAATTCTTCCAAGAAAATCATAAAGACGCACTACTGTTGGGTACAATTGCAATGCTTCATTTATGGTACTGAGTACTTCCTCATGCCGGTTCATCAGGTATAAGCTGATGGTCTGGTAATTGAAGTATGCCACTGTGAGTGGATCTATTGCCTTTGCCTTGTTTACAAATTTTAACGCCTCATCAAAGCGGCCCATCATATTAAGCAAGTAGCTATAGGTATAAAGCACAGTCGAATTATTTGGACTTAATTCCATGGCTTGCAAAAGTAATTTTTCTGAGGATTGAAAATCCTTTGCGATAAAGAATTCTACAAATGCCTTAGTCAAATAGTCATTATCCGAAGGTCCCCGCTTCCATGCTTCATGCAAGTATAATTCAATATTCTTAAGCGCTTCGGTGGGGGAAAGATCTCCATTCCAGGACATTCTCCCTGAAAATGAGCTAGCGAGGTAAGAATAAGCCTGTTTAAATTCAGGATCTTTTTCAATCGCTTTCTTAAAATATTCAGAGGCTGTGCGATAACCATCTACACTCCATTGATTAAATGCGTGCCTGCCTTTCAGAAAAAGATCATACGCTTCCAGATTCTTGGTTGGAATTTCTTTAAGCTTTTCGTTTTCCTGTGGATTTAGGGAGGACTTTAATTCTTTGGCCACTACTTCTGCCACACTGCTCTGAATGGCAAAGATATCATCCATACTCTCCACAAAAACTTTTGACCAAACATGATGATCTTTAATCGCGTCAATAAGCTGAACCGTGATTCTAACCTTATTGCCATGAGCCTGAGCACTTCCCTCAAGAATATATTTAACACCTAATTCTACTGCAATTTCAGGAGCTGATTTTGTCGTTTTTTTATAACGCATCACCGAAGTTCTTGAAATCACTCTAAGCTGCGGAAGAGTTGAAAGCTGGATCAGTATATTTTCAGTAATACCATCAGCAAAATACTCTTGAGACGGATCTTGCGAAAGGCTTACGAATGGAAGAACTGCCAATGATTTTTCAAGAAGAGTCTGCCCAGTTTTATTTTTAGTTTCTGGCGCATTAATGACTTGCTCCGTAGTGTCTTCATCAGCAGAACCATCAAAATACGCATCGGCTGTTCTACCCGGATATTTTATCGCGTTGATAATTTCCTTGATTGCGTTGGCTACTTTATTAATCTGATCACGGTAAAATAAACTATTGGCATTATCCTGGCGTTTGTCATCAGCACGAAGCGGCCTATTGACACCGGGTGATCTGAATATAAAATCAATGGAGCGAAGCTTGGATTGCAATTCAGTTTCAATGAGGTCGCGGTCTTCCGGATCCAAATTATGAATCGTAATGGGAAGTATCCGGCTGGCTACATTGCCGCTTCTGAGTTTAATATCTCTTCCAATGTTATCCCCCAGGGCGCTTTTATTAAAAGCACAAAATTCATTTTGCCATGCGAAACTTCTTGGGTCACAATAGATTTGAGAAAGAATCGGAATAAAAATAACAGTCTTTAGTTTCCCTTCGAGACTCTTATCAACATTATGTGTTTCCAGTAAGCCATCGATCGGATTGGAGTCAAAATAAATGGACACATCTTCCTTAAATGTGCTCTCCAGTTCTTTACTAAGATCTGCTACAAAGTCAGTTACCCATCCATGGCCTATCTGTTGTCCCTGACCTTGGGACGAACTCGATGTACTCCTATTATCCTTATGGCGATATGAAATAAAAATATCATATTCGTATCCGGGAACTATTGACGGCATATCGCCAAATATACTAACTTGTGGTGCTTCTGGCAATGTGTAAATTTTATTAAGTTTAAAGCATCAGCCGATAGAATAATTATTTCTGATTCATGAAAATACAACCACTTTTTAATGAAATTTTTCTTATTCGTTTTCTGATTAACACCGGGACCATGATCATTTTGATCCGGTTCATTTATTATCACATTTATCAAAAGAGAGAAATCTTTTTTACTTTCTTCCTTCTTAACTTTGTTGTATTCATATTGGCATTCATGCTGCAAAAAAGTACTGCATTTGGCTCCATCAGTAATGCCGGAACCGCGTTTGGATTGTTAGCTGCATTTTCTCTTTTGAGATTCCGAACAGAAACGATTTCCGCCAAGGATATGACCTATATCTTTATTATTATGACCATTGCCTTGATTAACTCCATTATGGATGGCCGGTATTGGGAAATCATTATTTTAGATTCCCTCATTATACTGGCTGTTTACATGGTGGATGGAAACTGGCTCATGCGCAATCAGAAAACAAAACTGGTTGATTACGAGGGCCTTGATAATATTAAACCAGACAAACATCCAATATTGATCAATGATCTTTGTCAGCGTACCGGTTTAAACATTCAAAAAATTTCCATTGAGCACATCGATCTGATTAAAAATAGAGTGGAAATAAAAATATATTATCATTAACGTGATTCTGCTGTAAATAAAACATAATTGAAATGGTATGAGTAGGGCAAGTAATAGAGTAACAACATTAAGTTTATTCATTGTTTTTTTTCTGGTTAGCTTTTTAAGTAACGCTCAACAGATACTGGTTTCACCTTACCTTCAGCCAGGAAATGTTTCAACGCTCAGCAAAGAGCAAAAAATATTAATCTGGCAAACGGATAGCATACCTGGTAAATACAAAGTTGAATTTTGTTTAACAGCACCTGGTCAAAAGAAATCGACAGCTAAAATTTCTTTTGTAAAACTCAACCTGAAAAACAAGCATACTTTCCTCTATAGAGCTAACCTTGCTGGATTAAAATTTGATTCAAATTATACTTATAAAGTATCCTTGAATGACCAGTTAATTACCGAAGGCTCTTTTGCCACCCGTACTAAAAAACAACAGACTAAATTTGCCGTTTTTGGTGATTGCGGTGCAGGCACTCCGCAGCAAGCCAAAATTGCTTATCAGGTATATCAACAAAAACCTCAGTTTGTTTTAGTCACAGGTGACAATGTGTATCGAAGTGGTTTAGAGAATGAGTACAGAAAAAACTTTTTTCCGTATTACACTTCAAAGGAAGCCGATACGTTAAAAGGTGCGCCATTGATGACCTCTGTTCCTTTTTACATGGTCCTGGGTAACCATGATGTGTATGGAGATGATTTTGATAAAACTCCGGATGGTCTTGCCTATTTCTATTATAATGATCTGCCCTTAAATGGACCTACCAGTGAATTCACTGTAAAACCTAAAGGAAATGAAGCGTTAGTGAAAGCCTTCAAGTCAAATAATAGTCCTCGTTTTCCTAAAATGTCAAATTTTTCTTTTGACTATGGAAACGTGCATATTGTCTGTCTCGATGCCAACCCTCATGCAAATCCACTAGACCCGGCATTGGTGCAATGGCTCGCAGAAGATTTAAGAAACAGTAAAGCGGATTGGAAGATCGTATCATACCATCACCCTGGCTTTAATTCCAGCAAAGCACATTATGATTATCAAATCATGCGTTTGCTATCTCCAACGCTTGAACAATTAGGTGTAGACCTGGTGCTCACCGGGCATGTTCATAATTACCAGCGCACTCTTCCCTTAACCTTTGACCCTAAGTTAGACTCGACAGGAACACGCTATGAGGTCTCTCCTGAGGGGAGAGTAAATGGAAAGTTTACACTTGATGAACAGTATGATGGCATTACCAATACGAAACCAAAGGGAATTATATATGTCGTTACCGGTGCCGGAGGTGCTCCGCTATACGATCCCTCGTTAAGTGGTAAACCTGAATTATGGAAACATGATCCTCAACAAAACTGGGTGCCGTTCACCACTAAAATAGTTTCTAACACACACTCTTTTACAATGATTGAAACGGATGGGGAAAAGTTAGTATTAAAACAGCGTGATTTAAATGGAGTTGTCTTTGACGAGATCACCATTACTAAATAAATTGAATAGCAATCAATGACGATTTCTATTGAAGAATGTCAGTACTATTTCAAACTCACTTTATATAGACCATTGCTTTCAGTCTCCTCTGGCAATTGAATAACGCCTACATAATCCAGCTGAAATTTCTTAGGGTGTAAAGCAAGAACGGCCGCAAAACTTATACTGGAGCAGATACTGCCTTTGGGCGCAAATTGTCCTATTGCCTGAAGTAGTTTAATGCTGGCATCCTCACTGGTGGAGTTAATATAAACAGGTGCTACGTGCAAACCGATCCGCAGCGGTTTCTCTGGTTTAAATGGAGCAGTACTATTCCAGACTGTTCGAATAATATCCATCAGAGCAATTTCAGTGTCAAGCGCCATGATTATTGAATCTCCTGACACCTTCATGAATTTGAAAGAAAATTGTTGTTCACTCATGTAAGCACTTATCGTTTTCTCCATCCTCTCTTTTTCCATGGTCTGCAAATCTGAAAGTCCGATAGAAGCCACGTATAATACAGGTCTATCAGCTATTCTTGGCAAGTCTACTTTTGGTGATGTGGAAGGAGTGTTTAAAATATCCTTCGGATTATACATGTTGTCGGGATTGATGTTCGTGTGCTTCTGAGGGTAAGGCCACATCTGAATGGTATCACGGGTGCCTCCGGCCTTTTGCTTCAAGTCGAATTCGGAAAGAACAGTTAATAAAAATGGTTCCTGGTAATAGGTCTGACTTCTTAAAACCGCTGAACCAAAGATCACCTTGCCCAGCAAGGTGAAGAGGTCATCATTACCACCGTAGTTTTCATGTGTAATAAAGTTTACGGGATATTTATTCAACAGAGCTTCAAATCGAGATACCCAGTGCTCACCCGCAAATCGCAAGCTGGTGTTTAAAAAATCACGTTCAGAAAAAGGCATAAGCACGTGTACTTCTCCTCCTTCTTCCACCATCGCTTCTGCAAAAAGTATATCAGCCCCACAGGCAAGAGAACAATATCCTATGCTGGCATGTAACGTACGAATGGCCCCCTTGATCGATTCTTTTACTTTGCCCTCAATAGACGCAGGGAAACGAGGAGTGTTGCGATTAGGTGCATCCACCATATGCCCTGCAAAAGCAACCACTTCGGGAGGAGCAAAAATGCGGAGAACTTCTTTTGGCACAGCCACATAGTGATTGAGAAGCCATAGCTGGTTATGAACACTAATTACTTTACCCCAGTCATTACCCGCCAGTTGGCGTGCTTTAATATAATACTCAACACAACGGTCTCTGTTCTTGGTAAGTAAATGAGCTTCGCCCAGGGTTGCCAGTTCCCAAAAACCATTCGCGCTCTCCCCAATTAAAGCAATTACAGATGTTGCAATTTCTCTGCCTTGCATGGAACGCCCGGCAATAGCAGACATCGTAGCCGCATTAATTCCTGTATAATAATTCTTCGATATCGAAAAGTCCTTTACATAAGTATCCCGGGATAGAATAGCGTATTTTGAATCCTGATGTTTTTTAAAAAGTGCTTTGTAAATGCCACCTAAAATTCCAGCAGTCTCCGAGTTTTCAGGATTCCTTCGATAGGCCAGATCAAGATGAGCCAATGCTAATTCTGGTGAACCTGATTTCGAAAGACTCAAGGCCAGCAATTGATCAACTCTTAAATGATCTACATCAGGATTATTCTTAAGCAACAAGCCTAACTCTCGTGCCTCCATGTAACGGCCATGGTTAACGAGATATTCAATAGTAGAAACTGAGTGAGAATTATCTTCCATTCAAAACAAATATTCTTTTAACATAGCTTTAAATATAAGTAATAGATATCGAATATGATTTGATGACCAAAATAATTCGTTATTTGAAATTTAATATCTTTACCAAGATGCATTTACCATGACCTGGCTAACTAAAAAGAGAATCGTAATCATCGGTGGCACCACCGGCATCGGACTATCTGCCGCACTGGCTTTTGTGAAAGAAGGTGCCAACGTAGTCGTGGTGGGACGAGATGAAGAAAATTCAGAAAAAGCAAAACAACTTCTAGGTGAATATGGAACCTCCTTGGTGGGCGATGCTGTGTTGGAGGAAACAGCTTCCCAAGCTATCTCTTTATGTGAAGAGCGATTTGGAGGTTTTGACGGCCTCTATCATGTTGCAGGTGGCAGTGGAAGAAAATTCGGAGATGGTCCATTACATGAACTTACATTGGAAGGCTGGAATAAAACACTGGAGTTGAATCTCACCTCGCTCATGCTTTCAAATCGTGCAGCCATACATACGTTTAAGAAAAATAATACTGTTGGAACTATTTTAAATATGGCTTCGGTGCTGGGATACTCTCCTTCTCCCAGACATTTTCTAACCCATGCTTATGCAGCCTCTAAATCTGCGATCATTGGATTAACTCAATCCATAGCATCCTATTATGCAGGAGAAAATATTCGAATCAATGCGATTGCCCCTGCCCTGATAGAAACGCCTATGGCACAGCGCGCTGTCCATGATGAAACAATCCAGGCATTCATAAAAACAAAACAGCCTCTTGATGGCGGAAGGATCGGATCCCCAGCCGATCTGGATGGTGCTGCCATTTACTTTATGTCCGACTATTCTCGATTTACTACGGGGCAGATTCTCTCCGTAGATGGAGGCTGGCATTTATCCGAAGGGCAATATTAAATTCAAATTATGCTTCAACTTTCCATCGGTATTGATTTAGGATGCACCAACATAAAAGGTGTATTGATCGATGCTGATGGTAATATTCTAGCACAACGGAGACAGGAAACCAATGAGCAAGATGATCAGCATTGGAAGGGTTCAGTGGCGTCCATAATCAAAGAATTACAAAATGAATCTTCCACGATAGTTAGAAATATTGGTTTATCTGCGCCTGGTTTGGCCAACGCTGATAATACCTGGATTGCATTTATGCCAGGTCGCTTACCCGGACTTGAAAACTTTAACTGGTCAGAATTTACTGGTCAACATATTTTTGTACTCAATGATGCACATGCCGCTCTTATGGCTGAAGCTGCTTTTGGTGCAGCCAGAGGAATGCAACATGCTGTTCTGCTCACATTGGGCACTGGCGTTGGTGGTGGCATCTTAATCAATGGTCAGTTGTATCAGGGCCTGTCGCAAATGGCCGGGCACCTTGGGCACATCACGGTGGATGCCGAAAATCCCAACATCGATGTAACGAATATGCCTGGTAGCATTGAAGATGCGATTGGCAACCTTTCCATTTCAAAACGTTCGATGGGAAAATTCAATACTACGTTTGAATTAGTTGAAGCATATAAAAAAGGTGACTCCTTTGCCTCATGGTTGTGGTTATCATCGGTACGCAAGTTGGCCATCTGTATTGCGTCAGCGATCAATGTATTATCTCCCGAAGCAGTTATTATTGGTGGCGGCATTTCGCTGGCCGGTGATGACTTAATCAAACCGTTGCAAGATTTTTTGGATCTTTATGAATGGAGACCCGGTGATAAAAAAACACCAGTGAAACTTGCACAATTTTCAGATCTGGCCGGAGCCATTGGTGCAGCTGGATTCTCTCTGTCAAAATCAAAATAATTACATGACGCCAACACAAGATTATCTTACTAAATGCAAACAAATTTTAGAAGTTGTTTCTCAACAGGAAGCAGATATTCTGAAAGCAGCACAGTGGTTTTCAAAAACTATTCTTGCGGGACGAATGGTACATGTATTTGGCTCCGGCCATAGCCGAATCATGGTAGAAGAAATGTGGCCACGTTATGGATCGTTTCCCGGATTCAATCCCATTGTTGAGTTGTCATTAACATTTCACAACCTTGTTGTCGGTGCCAATGGTCAGCGTCAGGCCATGTTTCTCGAAAATGTTTCCGGACTTGCTGAACGCATCCTTCGCAATTTTGATATTACCTCACAGGACACTGCTCTTATCATTTCATCAGGTGGTTCCAACATCGTGCCCATCGAAATGGCTGAGCAATTTCAAAAGCGTAACGTGAAAGTGGTGGTGATTATCACAAAACTTCATGCAGAGAAAAGTTCCAGCAAAAGAGCAGACGGGAAAAAACTTTATGACTTTGCGGATTTGATTTTAGATACAGGCGCTCCTGTTGGTGATTCCATGGTAAAGATTGAAGGACTGGATACGCCTGTGTCACCAGGTTCTACAGTAGGCGGAGCCTTATTGGTTAACACCATCAAGGCAGAGGTAGCGCGACTACTCACGGAGGCAGGACAACCACCAAAAGTACTTACCAGCGCCAATGTAGTTGGAGCAGATCGGGCGGTTCAATTATTTGAAAGTGCCTATGATGAGCACGCCCATCGATTGGCTAAATTATATGCGAACGTTGGTGAAAAACCGTAAAAGTGTCTCAACTGGAGTTGTAGGACACATTTACTATTAACTAGATTAAAAAAAATTTAAAGCTTATGCAGCCTATCCCTATCCGCACCACTGTTATTGGCAGCTATCCGTTTCCGGGATGGCTTGAATTTGCTGTGAAAAACCTGAACGAGTTTGGCAATGCCGATCGTGAAGAGATGATTGAAGATGCTGTGATTGCAGCCATCCATGATCAGGCAGCTGCGGGATTGGATGTGATTACCGATGGTGAACAAACGCGTCTGGATTTCAATCTCTCCTTTTATGGATTCATAAAGGGAATTAAAGAAAACACCGATGAGTTGCGTAAGTTCGGCCCGCCCGCTCACGATCAGCGAGGAAAGAATTCAATCATCGATACATTAACGGCTCCCAACGGACTTGGCGCTGTTAAGGAATATACCCGATTGAAAAGGCTGGCACCGGTTGGTCCTACTCTAAAGGCAAGTATTCCAGGACCGTATACCTTAAGCGGACGCTTGTTGCCCAATGAAAAATACAAAGACCGTTTCGCCATTACTGAAGCGTTACTTCCCATAATCAAAAAAGAACTGGAAGATCTTGTGGCGGCAGGCTGTCAGGAAATTACCGTTGACGAACCGTCCATGAGTTGCTACGCTTATAAAGAAGACACAAAACGCTTTGTAGATATTTTCAATCGCACTGTGAGTAGTATTGTTGGTAAGTGCAGACTCTCCACACACTTGTGTTTTGGAAACTTCAAAGGCAGGCCAGTCGGTTATCGCAGTCTGAAACCAATGTTACCCGATTTTTTAAATCTGAACGTAAATGAAGTTCACATCGAGATGGCCAATCGCGAATTTGCTGAAGTAGAATTACTGGCCACCTTCGCAGAGAACATGGATGTAGCCGTGGGCATTATTGATGTAAAGAATTATTATATCGAAACCGTTGAAGATGTGGAAGAACGCATTCGTAAATGTCTCAACTATGTCCCTGCTGAAAAATTAGCTGTGGCACCAGATTGTGGTTTAAGTCAGACAGCTCGATGGGCGTCTCGTCAAAAATTAATTAACATGGTGAAAGGCGCTAAGAAGGTGAGGGAAAGTTTTTAAATAAATAGGCAGTCAACCTTCTCCGCCAACTGGCGGATACGGTTGATAAATAGGCAAAGG
>JANOUH010000492.1:0-10474 GCA_031416795.1 Cytophagales bacterium
CGTAAGCGAAGAAGGGATTCAGCCCCAACGAGCGACCAACGCATGCCTGAGAGTTCGCAACGATCTTTGACGAAGTGACGACAGGCCCCTTCGATGACGCCCGAAGCGATGGGCCAGCCGTGAGCGAGATAAGACGAGTAATCCATAAAGGGCAGATTTCGTTCAAAGTAGGCGGCAATCTTAGCAGCCTGATAGGCGTCCTTCGTGACGAAAGCTTTCTGTAATTCAAAAATATTGTATTCCTTGCTGATCCCTACTCTGCTCATTACAGTCTCCGCTTTAATAGCACTTTCCCTGGCGGTGTCAATCAAGACTTTATCAATCTCGTTGGCTAGTCTGCTCAAATCATTACCCACATACTCCGCTAATATCCTTATTGCTGCATCATCAATTCTATAACCTTTCCCGGTTACATACTCTTCAATAAATTCACCTAGTTGATTCTCATAAGGTTTTTTGAATGTGAGTGAAACCGCTAGTTGATCCGCTTTTTTACCAAGCTCCTTTCTTTTATCCAATGTTTTATGTTTATGGCATAACACCAAAATAGTTGATGGTAAAGGATTGGATAGGTATGAAAGCAGCAATTTAGTGCCTGTCTCTTTCTGAAGATCTTGTATGTCTTGTGCCTCCTTTACAATCACCACTTGCTTTTCAGACATCATTGGAAATCGCTTGGCGTGGGTTAAAATAGTAGCTACCGTAACATCCTTTCCATATACGACAACTTGATTAAAACCCTTCTCGGAGTCGCTCAGTGCATTTAATTCTATATAATCAGATATCAAATCAATATAGTACGTCTCCTCTCCCTGTAGCAAGTAGACAGGTTCAAACTTTCCGGCCTTAATATTTGCCCATACCTTCGTGGCAGCTGCATCCATCATCTTATGTTTTTTTTGGGCGCTAAGTTAAATGCCGTAAGGGCACCAACCAATGCCCCGGCCAAATGAGCTTCCCAGGATATTCGAGGATCGGCAGGCATGACTCCATAAAGGAAAGCACCTCCATAAATGAACAGTACCAAGACTGCCACAACCAAAGAAATTAAGTCTTGTCGGATCAAACCGAAAAATATCAGGAAGGAAGTTATCCCATACACGAGACCGCTTGCGCCAATATGATAGGAATCGCGGGGGCTAAAAAGCCATACGAGAATATTGGTGTAGAAGTAGCATCGAAAAAATACGGTACCTCCAATTCGTTCATAAAAAAAGTAAAGAACGGTACCCAAAAACAGTAAAGGAAAAGTATTGGAAAGTAGATGTAGGTAGTTTCCATGGATAAGAGGCGCAGCAAAAATGCCTATGAGGCCAGAGAGCATCCGCGGTCTTATGCCAAATATTCCAAAATCAAATCCATAAAAAAACTGAATGCTAAAAACCAGCCACATGATAAACACTATACGAAACGGCATTATTGAACTTCCGAAGAAACCCGTGTTCGATTTTGGCATTATCCGATATCAGAAAGTGGAGGGATCTTTAATCATGCTCAGCGTAAGATATCGCGCTTCCTCTTCTCCTACGGATGATTTTAAACCAAGCAATCCTCCGGATGACTTAGCTATTTCCATAGCAATTTCCTTTAGACTGTTATAAAACTCTATGGAGAATTCTTTATCAAGTTTTGGTAGAATATCATTCAACTGTGTCAGTTCATTAATAACTTTTGGCGCCCTTTCTTTCTCTTTAACGGGAAACCCCTGAATTACAATCTTAAGTTTATCCTCAAAGTCCTCACCGACCTCATTATAAAAGTCTAGCAATCTAGATTTGCCAGCTCTTTGTCTATTAGTGGCTAATCCTATTGCCTTACTGATCTCATTTCGATCGATGCGCCCATCAGCACCCGCAATTAAAATGCATACCAATATGGGTGCTTTATGCATAAGTTCTATTTCGCCTGACGAGAGTAAATTAAATTCTGGAATCATTGAAAATTGTTTTAAAAATTTATATCATGCATGAAACGAGTAAGATTTATTCAAATTTTTATTAATTTAACTAAATATTTCTAACTGCTTTTAAGCGAATCTATTAATTAATTATGTCTGAAAATGATCAGATCAAGGTTTTTGTCGTTGAGGACGACCCAGCCTATACCAAATTCCTTAAATACGTACTTAGCTTAAATCCTGACTTCGATACTGAGTTTTTTGCAAATGGTAAAGACTGCCTGGCGCAATTACATAAAAAACCAACTGTAATCACACTCGACTATTCTTTGCCCGACATGCCTGGGGAGAAAGTGCTCCAATCAATTAGAGAGTTTGACCCCGATATAAGCGTCATCATTGTTTCTGCTCAGGAAAAAATTGGCACTGCCGTTGAACTTCTGAAAGGAGGCGCGTTTGATTATATCTCCAAGGACGAAGACGCTAAAGACAGGGTCTTAAACTCCATAAAAAACGCCCGCAATAAGTCATCCTTAATCAAAGAAATAGACAGACTAAAACAAGAGATTAATGTTAAGTATGAGTTCGAGAAAAGTATTATAGGATCAAGCCCAGCTATAAAGAAAGTATTTGAACTTCTTGAAAAGGCAGTTAAGACACAAATTACGGTATCCATCACTGGCGAAACAGGAACAGGAAAGGAACTTGTTGCAAAAGCAATACACTTCAATTCAAAAAAGAAAAACAAACCCTTTGTTGCTGTCAATGTTGCGGCCATCCCAAAAGATCTGATTGAAAGCGAATTATTTGGCCATGAAAAAGGAGCCTTTACCGGAGCACTCGCCAGACGAATAGGAAAATTTGAAGAAGCAGAAGGTGGTACCGTTTTTCTAGATGAGATCGGTGAAATGGACTTAAGTCTCCAGTCAAAATTACTTCGGGTTCTGCAGGAAAAAGAATTATCGCGCATCGGAAGCAATCAGGTAATAAAACTCGATGTAAGAGTAATTGTTGCCACACACCGCAACCTGCATGAAGAAGTGAAAGCCGGAAGATTTCGCGAGGACTTGTTCTATCGATTATTAGGTCTTCCCATTCATCTCCCTCCCCTGCGCGACCGGGGACAAGACATCATTGTATTAGCTAAACATTTCCTCGATCAATTTGCCAAGGAGAACGATTTGAAGAAATTCAAGATCACCAGCGAGGCACAGGAAAAACTTTTAAAGTACCACTTCCCCGGCAATGTAAGGGAATTAAAGTCTGTGATGGATCTTGCTGCGGTGATGGCCGATGGTGGCGAAATTCAAGCAAAGGACATTACCTTTAATAGCATTATGGATGAAGAGAATTTCTTATTGAAAGAAATGACTTTAGAGATATATACCTATCGAATCATTCGTAGCTACCTAAACAAGCATGACAATAATGTACTGGAGGTCGCTCAAAAATTAGCCATAGGTAAATCCTCCATCTATCGTTACTTGAAGGAGATGGAAGCGGCAGGAATTTAAAAATAAGATAATAATATATAAATGAAATCTCTTTCCGGATATGTTAAGAAAGGACTATTCTATAAGTCTGTTGTAGAAGAAGGTTCAGACGTTATTTTCATAGTTAACTACGAGGGGCTTATCCTTTACTGTAACAATTCTGTTCGAGACCTGGGCTATAGGGATTCGGGATTAATTGGTAAGAACTTCTTTGATTTCATTGAACCATCCATTCTGCCAAATTTCAAAATCGAATTTAAAAAATGTACTAAAAGACGCTTTTCTGAATCTGTTGAATTTCAGTTTAAGTGTAAGGATAAATCATATAAATTTTTTGAATTCAACTCGATCAATTTAAAACAAAAAGACGAGTTGGAAGGTCTTATCTTAGACTGCCGCGATATCTCCCAGCGCAAAAAAGATGCGTTGGAATTACTTCGTGCGCAAAAGACTAAAGAATTGTTTTTGGCTAATATCAGTCACGAGATAAGAACGCCAATTAATGGTATCGCAGGCATGGCTGACTTATTAAGTCAAAACCCATCGGCAGATGATCAGACATTATATTTAAAGGCAATAAAGACTGCAGCTGAAAACCTTAAAGTCATCATTAATGATATTCTGGATTTGGCGTCTATAGAATCCGGGAAACTTAAATTTGAAAAAATTAATTTCCATCTGGATGAAACCATTCGCTCTCTTGTAGATACATTCAGACTACAATCACAAGAAAAGGGAATCCTTTTAGAATATAAGATGGATTCAAAGATCCCGGGCGTATTCATCGGAGATCCCGTTAGATTAAACCAGATTTTGATTAATCTCATCAGCAATGCTCTAAAATTCACACATCAGGGCTCTATAAAGATTTCAATAAGCATTGATCAAATAAAAGATAAGGATTATTACCTGAAGTTCGAGATCAAGGACACCGGGATTGGAATTCCTAAATCAAAACTCAAAACCATCTTTGAAAGTTTTAGTCAAGCGGATGCCAGCGTCACACGCAAGTATGGCGGAACAGGTTTGGGGCTTACCATCGTCCGTCAATTGGTTCAACTTCAGCATGGCACAATCAAAGTATCCAGTGAAGAAAATGAAGGGTCTACTTTTACAGTAGTGGTGCCTTATAGGATTGGGATTAAAGATTTACAAGTTAGCAAAGGAAGATCCGCGCTAAACAAAACCCTTCAGTTAAAAAATGCCTCGATCTTATTAGTGGAGGATAATGACATAAATCGATTATACGCAGGAAGTATTCTTAAAATGTGGGGCTGCCCATTTGATACAGCCGAAAACGGGGAGGTAGCTATTGAAAAGTATAAGAATTCTCATTTTGATCTGATTCTTATGGATATTCAAATGCCGGTCATGGATGGTTTTGAAACCACTAAAGTGATTCGCCAATGGAGTAATGAAAAGAGTAAAATTCCCATTGTCGCATTAACTGCCAATGCAACGCAGCGAGATATTGATAAGTGTATTTCGCTTGGCATGAATGACTGTTTAACTAAACCCTTCACCCAGGAAGATTTACTTAAAGTGCTAGACAAATATTTGGGTAGTAAATTTCATGTAATAGGATCGGAAAACAACAAAATCACAAGCCTGGAACATGCGGATAAAGTAGACTTCAGCTATCTCGAAAAAGTATCAGGCAATAATAAGAGCTTTATAAAAGAAATAGCCGAGGCTTTTTTGAAATCCATTCCAACCAGCATTCAGGAATTAAATAAATATTCTGATAATGAGAATTGGACTGAACTAGCAAGAGTAGCTCATAAAATTAAGCCGAGCATTACACTATTAGGCGTTCACAACTTAAAAGATAAAATTGTGAAACTTGAAGAGGAAGCCAAGCGTCACAAAAACCCTTGGTTAATCAATAAGCTCTCTAAAGAAATCAGTTCTGAATTAAAGGAAACTATCGCGTCTATTAAAATCCAGATCAGTTCCTATTCATAACCATTAGCTTCTTTCTTACTTCTATGCCTCCTGGGCCACTAATGACCACGTAATACAAGGCATTGGATATTGTTGAAACATCTACGGGTAAGAGACCATTGGTTGATTTTAAGAAATCACCCTGAAGAACTGAAATACCACGTTGATCAAGAATTCTCCATTGACTTTCAGGATGAATCTCTCCAGGTATTCCAAAGTTAAATTCTCCATTTGCAGGATTAGGGAAAAGTTGAATACTATTCAATACAGCCAGAACGATCGGATCATTATCCTTAACACCAACGATTGGTGTTCCCCTCTTTCCAGGTGCCTTCACCACTACGCTTTGATATATTTCTTTCGAGTTTTTATCCTGAACAAATCCTACCAATATCAATTTTGAAGGGTTGGTTATTGACGAATTAATATCCACATCCAGCTGGGATATAATCCTGACATCACCAGGTCCAAAAGTATTGTTAATAGTTTCTCCATCACTTCCAAAAAGTTGTTTGCGCAATACATTTTGGAATGGATTAGCAAACCCCGACAACACAACTCCATCCTCCAACAATGCAACGTGTGCTATTAATGGTACAGTCACCGCTTCGGTGGCCGTTAATGTTAATTTCACACTTATGGTACTGCTGTTATTGGTCGGGATAGTATCCAGTGTCAATTCAAACTGAGGATCCTCTAAGGCCCTTCTATCAATCTCCACTTTGTTCAATTCATCTATATCACCGGTGAACTTATTAGCAATGAGCTTTCCGTCCATGATGGAAAAAGGGGGTTGTGAAACTCCAAAATACAATGCGCGTGCTGCCGGATCAGCAGGGTTGTCTCGATTAAGAAGATCTACCCCACCGAAATTAACATGGTATTGAATGTTATAGAAATCTGAAACTAACCTATCCGCTGTAATTTGATCTTCTAATAATTCATTCAAATCACTATCAGCAATTAAACTTGCATTCAATGGCGATGTTGTAAAATGCTCTATTAACACATTTCTTTTCTTCTCTCCTACAAAGAAATTATCAAAAGCAAAACCATCGAAAGTATTTCCGGATGCATTGCCATCGTTACTGCTAAAGGCAATTCGCAACCTAACCTGACCTCGTTCGGCAGCGGGTATCATATCCAAATTGAATCTTGCATTTTTCCAAGCTCCTTGTTTATTAGTCCATCCATAGTTACCAATTGGCTGCGATCCTGGGTTTGAGAAAATACCGGCTCCATTAAACCAGTTAATACCCTTGTCCAAGGGTGATTCTAATTCTGGTCCAACAATTAGCCAAGTCCCCTCTAGACCACCTTTTGTAGAATACTGAAGTACCGCACCTTCCAAATTATTTTCTGCGTCAGAGAAATAATCCAGCGCAACCATTGGCCTTTCCAATTGCATTAAATTGAAACAAGGACCATTTACTACTGAGTTCTCATTTGAATAGTACGTATTCGCATTTCCTCCCGTCCACCATGATTTAGTTCCTCCCGCAGCAGATATTATCGTAGAACCCACCCCTGCAGGCAGACCACATATCCAACTAATATCACTTTTGATGATGGTCCCAGGTGTTGAGTTGGTGGCATTAAAAGCTTGAACTTTCCATCCTCCATTATCTGTTGCCTCAAAACCTTCCAGGTATTCTGCTCCAGCAACAGGTACTACCGGTTTGTAAGGAAGAATAAACACTTGTTGAGTCTCTGAATCGGAACAACCATCATTGGTCTCAACAGCAAGCGTTACATCGTAGGTGTCATTCAAAGCATAGTTGTGCTGTGGATTATCAAATGTTCCGAAAGCGCTACCTCCAGTTGGAATAGTTCCAATTCCAGATATCGTGGTGCCATCTCCAAAATCCCAGGTATATTTTGTTATCACACTTATCCCTAACTCCGTAGTTTTATCCAGGAAATTAGTATTATCATTATTGCAAATAGCCGACCAAAGGAAATCAACATTTGGTTTTTCACCTACTTGCACAGCCTTTGGAACGCCCGTGTTTGAACAACCCTGGCTAGTAGTTACCTTAAGAGTAACGTTATAGGTACCTTGACTATCATAATTCTTAGTTATCGTTGGATAATTACCTGAAATAGGAGGAGTACCATCACCAAAATCCCACTGCCAGTATGCTTTTGTAGCGGGGAAAGGCGTGGGATTAATCGTTGACGTATCAGTAAAAAGCACACCATTAATGATACAATTATTTGTTGGGGCATCGAAAACAGCCACGGGACTTGAGAATATCCTGATTGATTTCTCTTTGAATGTAATGCCACCAAATTGATTCTTGAACGTGTACCTGATCCGGTAAGTATTAGATAACACGCCATCAGTCTTAATGAAATAATCAGCGCCAATATTAACGATCACCATACCTGATGCATTCGTGCCTTCAGTTGTAAATTTAGTCTCTGGGGCAAATCCATCGGCCGGAGGGGGAAATCCCAATAATTTAACATCACCAAGATTTGCACATAATTCAAATTCACCATTGGAATTCACTAAGGCACCCTGAACACTAAAATCAATGGTCGTTACCGGATTAACAAACACTTCTTGCGTATCAGAATTTGTACAACCGTTGACATTCGTAAATGCATACGTTATAAAATTCGAACCAAGCTCAACCGCAGAAGGATCAAATGTGACGCGATCTACTACATTGACTGTTGTACTGCCGATTACAGAAGTGGAAGGTGAAATGGTGAACACCCCGCCAACATTGTTTCCTGTAAGAGTAATAGGTGGATTATTTTCTACCATCTGAGAAGGTGATCCGGAAGGTAATCCAGAGAACACAACACCAGGTAGCGGATTAATTTTTAAGATCATCGGATCTGAAGCACTTTGACAAGGACCAGCTCCATCAGGGTCCAGTGCAGTAATAGTAAGCGTTAACGTAGTGTTTATTTCAGATGGATTATTGAATGAGTAAACAGGTTGAACAATTGATGTATTGGAGAACACACCACTTCCGCCAGACCAACTCACAGAAGTTGAGGCTCCCGATTGTGATCCCTGAAGTGTCATCGAAGGATTATCCTCGCATAATTGCAGATCAGGTCCAGCTGAAACTACCGCTGCCCTATTGATAGTAATGTTGATTTCCTTAAACTCCACATCACAAGGGCCTGAAGATCCATCGGAATCATTCGTTGTTAATCTCAACGTGATTGTATTTCCTATATCAGAAGGATTTATCGTGTATAGTGATGTAACATTTGATCCGGTTAATGTGGATGCGGATAATGTGCCCGACCCTGAAATAATACTCCACAATGCAGTTGTAGCACTGCCACCAATTACTCCTGATAAATTAATAGGTGTAGTTAATAGATTAGATGGTTCGCAAACAGCAAAATCTGCCGGCAATGTAACTGTTGGTCTTCTGTTAATTTGAATCTGAACTACATCAGAGACTAATGAACAAGGGCCTGCCAAGTCTGGATCATTAGTCTCTAAACGAAGTACAAGGGAGGATGTAACATCTATTGGAGCTACTGTGTACGTAGCTGAAACTTGCGTGCCCGCTACCGTACTTGTTGATATTGATCCTGCACCTGAAACAATCACCCATGTTCCAGAGGTGGCGGCCCCGCCAATGGTTCCTGTTACAGGTATTGAGGTAGGTTCGCACACCTGGTAATCAACGCCTGCATCAACAGTAGGAATTGGATTGACCGTTACTACGATATTCTTTACGGGACCGGTACATCCATTTGCTGTCGGTGTAATCTGATACGTTACGGTTCCAAGAAAAAAATTGGTTAACGTTAAAACTTGATTTATTGTCGACCCGTTGTCATTAAGCGCACCCGTTACATTAGCCGAAGGAACTGCCACCCAGCTAAAGGTAGTTCCACTAACATTAGCTGGACCGGCATTAATAGTGATCACTGCATTTTGTCCACTACAGATTGTTATGTCTGAACCATTGGCAGAAGGTGTTGGATTAATTGTTACTACAAAATTTACAGGAACACCAGAGCATCCGTTTACCTGTGGAGTAATGGCGTAAGTAATAAAACCAACGGTATTTGCTGTATTAACCGGAGCGTCCACAATAGTTCCTGAACCACTGGGTGTAATACCCGTAAAAGAACCTGTTGAACTTGAGGTCCAGGTATAGGTGGTTCCTGGATCAGTCGTTGACGTAGGCAAGAAGTTCAGGGTAGTGCCACTGCATATGGTTTGTTGGAGCTGAAGTGAGGTATTTATAATTACGGGCTTTGGTTTTACCTCTACTGTGATTTGTTGACTGGCGCCAGGTGCACAACCAGAAATTATTGATTCAAATTCATAGCTGACAGTTGCTAATGCGTTTGTTGAGTCTGTTAATATCTCAGAGATATTTTGACCATCTGCATATAGAGCCCCCGCGATTAAAGATCCTGTGGCTGTTCCATAATTAACTGACTTTAGCCTCACCTGCGCTCCTGCCACAGCTGTATTCAATGTAATACTTGTTTGATTACCTGAGCAAATTGAAGGTGCCGAATTTGTTATGTTAAAAGTTGGAGCTGGCAGAACAGTCACCGTTGTACTTTGAGTAGTTACATTAAGTGGACAAACCGGATTTGTCGGTGTGGTTACACTGAATGTATAAGTGACTATGATCGGATTATTTGTGTTATTAACCAGGTTGCCTTCAGTTAATGAACCTGTTAATGCAAAGGTAGCCCCAGATGCATATGCACCATTTATAAGAGATCCGTATGTCACACTCTGCAGAGCGATCACTGCATTGCTGGTAGAACTACCGAAACTGATTGTTGGAGTTGTGCCACTACAAATAGTAGGTGTGCTATTGGTAACTACTAGGCTGGGGTTTGGATTAACATCTACTGTGGTGGTAAAGATTGTGGCGTTCGAGCATCCATTACCGGCTACTGTAAATGAATAAGTAACCGTTAAAGGCGCATTTGAATTGTTTATCAAAGCCTCAGTGATAACGGAACCAGGTGTATACGTTCTTAGTGAAGAAAGCGTACCGATTACTCCGTTATAATTAACATTGGTGAGTGTTACAATGGCCCCACTCGTTGGGCTATTTAATGTTATACTTACCGGACTGCTACTGCATATTTGTGGTGTTGTATTTGAAATACTCATCGTTGGCGAAGGATT
>JANOUH010000493.1:0-10067 GCA_031416795.1 Cytophagales bacterium
TGCGAGGTGAGGAAACGTTGACCTGCGAAAGCGAAATTGATACAGACAAATTTAAGTTGAAGGTGTATGGGGAGGCTGAAGTAAATCTGGCCTCATTGAAAGCTCACAAATTCAAAGCATCCTTGTATGGGGTGAACAATATTAAAATTAAATCAGGTGAGAGTGCTCACCAGGTCTATCGCTTATTTGGTGAAAATAAAATTGACACGCGTGGACTGGAGAGCACAACCGCTTCGGCAAGAATATACGGTGAAGGCCGACTGCGCATGAAAGCGACTGATGAAGTACGCATCAATGCCTTTGGTGAACCTGATATTGACATCAGCGGCAACCCGCACATCAGCAGAGGCATCATGATCGGAAGAACCCATATTGAGTTGCATGATTAGCTAACCAGGTCTTGAAGACATATTCGATCAGGTCTTTCGTTTACGCGGAAGACCTGATTTCATTTATGGTCATCGTATTTATATTATATTGGTACTTCGATTTAACCATCAAGTACTTTGATCGAACCGATACGACAGGCAAAGCAACATCAAGATTCCATCGCCATTCTCGCGGGAAGTCTTTCTTATCGCTACAGCGAATTGATCAATGCCGCAGAAAACCTATCTGAAATTTTGTTGGAGAGCAAAACTGATCTCGCTGAGACTCGCGTTGCATTGATGGTAACTCCAGGCTTTGATTATGTAGCCGCGCTATGGAGTATTTGGCAAGCGGGGGGAATTGCAGTACCACTTTGTCTCACTCATCCGTTACCATCATTACGTTATACGATTGAAGATTCAGAAAGTACTATTCTGATTTTCTCACCGGAATTTGAATCCATACTATCGCCACTCATACAAGAAAAATCATTGCGCGCGTTAAAGTTAGGTGTTCTGAATACGGAGCCTTCATCGGACAAACTGCCTGATATATCGCTGAATAGAAGAGCCCTGATCCTCTACACCAGCGGAACAACCAACTTGCCAAAAGGAGTAGTCACTACACATCAAAATATAAAATCTCAAATTGTCACGCTGATCAACGCGTGGAAATGGAGCAGCAACGATCATACACTATGCATTTTACCGCTTCATCATGTACACGGACTCATCAATGTGGTCAGTTGTTCACTGTGGGCAGGTGCCACCTGCGAGTTTCTCTCAGAATTTGATGCAAAGAAAGTCTTTGAGATTTTTCTAAAACAGCGTGTCAATGTTTTCATGGCAGTGCCAACGATTTACTTTAAACTGATCACGTATTGGGAAAGTCTTTCGTTGGCGGAACAAGAAAAAATAACTCACGCACTTTCCCATTTTCGATTCATGGTGAGTGGCTCGGCCGCATTGCCTGCTACGGTAATGGAAAAATGGAAGGTGATGAGTCATCATACTTTATTGGAACGTTATGGCATGACCGAGTTGGGCATGGCCATTAGTAATCCCTACGAAGGCGAACGCAAGACTGGCTTTGTGGGCTTACCGTTGCCGGGAGTTGCTATACGATTGACCAACGAAACGAATGAAGAAGTTCGTGATGAACCCGGAGAGATTCAGGTGAAAGGAGAAAATGTTTTTCTTGAATATTGGAATAAGCCAGAGGCAACAACGAATTCATTTTCAGTCGATGGTTGGTTCAAAACCGGTGACATCGCTGTTGTAGAACATGGATACTATCGCATCATGGGACGAAACTCGGTAGATATTATTAAATCTGGTGGATATAAAATTTCTGCGCTGGAGATTGAAGAAATACTCCGCACGCATCCTCACGTGAAAGATTGTGCTGTTGTAGGAATTGAAGATGAAGAATGGGGTGAGATCGTTGCTGCCGCTATTGTTTCTTCTGTCGATCAATTCGATACGGATCTATTGCGCGCATGGCTGAAAGAACAACTACCCCCCTATCGTGTGCCACGAAAATTTCATATCGTAAATGAACTGCCGCGCAACGCCATGGGTAAAGTGACCAAGAACGATGTAAAGAAATGGTTTTAATATGATCTATGGTGTAGCCTTACTCGCAGCGTGTTACCTGGTTGGCCAAACCATTGGAGAACTATTAGGACGCTGGCTCAACATTAATTCAAATGTGGGTGGTGTTGGCTTTGCGATGTTGCTGCTCATCCTCGTAAACCAATGGATGCACCAACGCAAATGGTTAACAGTTGAAATGGAAAAAGGCATTTTGTTTTGGAGCAACTTATACATTCCTGTGATTGTAGCGATGTCCTCCATACAAGATGTAAAGGCCGCAACCTCTGGAGGATTAGTGGCTTTGTTCGCTGGTGTTATTCCTGTTGCATTGTGTATCATGATGCTTCCACTTTTAATGCGAATGGGAAACAAAGAAGGGCAGATAACAAATGATGAGAATTCTAATCTTCCGGATTGATGGTAGAAACATTACAAGATCTGTTAATAAAAAATGGATTCGTTGTCGCATTACTGGCAACAGGATTAATCCTTTGGGCATCATCATGGATTTCGAGCACGCTTACCAATAAAAAAATTCCAGCTGCCGCTATTGCTATTTTTGCCGGCTTGTTGCTCGCCTATGCAGGAGGTGTGTTTACGGAAGGCAAAAAAGGGATCGCTGACATCAGTATCTTTTCTGGTTTTGCACTACTGGGGGGATCGATGCTCCGCGACTTCACCATTGTATCCACGGCCATGGGTGCACGATTCTTTGAGATCAAGAAAGCAGGACTGACAGGAATTGTATCCTTATTAATAGGCCTCACACTTTCATTTTTTAGCGGTGCTATTCTTGCGGCACTGATGGGCTACACCGATGTGAAGAGTATGACAACGATTGGTGCTGGTGCCTGCACGTTTATTGTTGGGCCTGTAACCGGTGCAGCCGTAGGTGCAAGCTCTGATGTGATCGCCATCAGCATTGCAGCCGGAGTTGCAAAATCTATTCTCGTTACCATTGGCACTCCTATGATAGCAAAAACAATTGGCTTGAATAATCCGAAAGCAGCGATGATTTTTGGTGGACTGGCCGGCACCACCAGTGGTGTGGCGGCTGGCTTAGCAGCAACCGATCCAAAACTTGTTCCTTATGGAGCCATCACGGCCACTTTCTATACGGGCTTAGGTTGTTTGCTTTGCCCTTCTGTATTTTATATTACGTTACAATGGCTGGTCTCGCTTATCTCAGCGTGATTTTAGTCTTACCGAAAACAAAAGACAAAGCCAGAGCGACCTTGATTCAAACTCCAAAAGTTGGCATTCAACAAACTATTTCCGTTACTCAGAACTTCTCGGTACGGGTTTGATATGCACCCATTCTTTAGGTTACCGTACATTTGTCATTTATATGAAAGATTCAAGGCAGGGAAAGATAAGTTTTAAACAGGCGATATACCTGGCGCTGACTGTGCTTTGTATATATTATCCCATTACAATTTCTGCCAATATCCCCCTGAATCATTGGGAGAATGTACGTTTCCTTGCGCTCCCTGCGATTGTGCATTTCGTATTTTATGTTTTACTTATCATAGCGATTGATCGCATTATTGACGGGTTCGAAAAATTGGTAGGGCCACGTATACTTGAACTCCGGATAAAAACAATTGCTTTATCCATTGTTGTTGCCGTAGTGGCCGTATTATTATCACAACTTCTCTTCAAGCTCAATTACAAGATTTGGTCAACGCTGGCCGAGCCTATGAGTCAGGTGGAAGTTCGCAAGTTAGGAGTGGGGCCGCCTCAGTTTGCTTGGTGGAATGCCTTGAGACGAACCAATAATGGGCTTACTATTGTCATTTCGATTTCCATTTTTTATCTGATTCTGAATCGCAAGTCACATTTTAGAATGCGTGATATGGAAATTCAGGCAGTGCAACTTAGGAGGGAGAATGCGCTGGCCCAATTTGAAGCATTGAAGAATCAGGTTAGTCCACACTTTCTTTTCAACAGCCTGAGCATTTTATCTTCTCTCGTTCATATTGATGCGAACTTGTCTGAAAAATTCATCGACCAACTTGCCAAAGCATACCGTTATATTCTTGAGCAGAAGGATAACGACACCGTTTCTTTAAAAACTGAGTTGGACTTTCTCGATTCCTATACATTCCTGTTGAAGATCAGGTTTGAAAACAAGTTTGATGTGAACATAAGCATAACTGATCAGGAAGCTGAAAAATATCATATTACTCCGTTGACCTTGCAGCTTCTGATCGAGAATTGTATTAAGCATAATCGTATGTCGCAAAAAGAACCTTTGATTGTCACGATTTTGATCAAAGGTGATTACCTGATTGTGATAAATCCCGTTAGACCAAGAAGCGAGCTTGAAAGAATCAAATCAACAGGGATCGGTTTAGCAAATATTAAAAATCGATATCAACTCCTTACCAAAACTCCTGTACAAATTGCGCAGGATGAGGAGTTGTTTACTGTAAAAATTCCACTGCTATGAATGTCGTAGTTATTGAAGATGAGCGGTTGACCGCCCAACGCCTGATTTCGTTAGTAAAAAAGTACGATGCTTCCATCCATGTGCTTACTCAAATATCTTCTGTAGCGGAAGCGATATTCTGGTTCAGCACGAATCCGACTGCGTCCGTTGATCTTATCTTCATGGACATTCACCTTGAGGATGGGGACAGTTTTCAAATTGTCAGCCAATTGAATCTAACGACTGCGATAATTTTTACAACGGCATTCGATGACTACATGGTAAAAGCCTTTAAGGTTAACAGCATAGACTACCTGCTTAAGCCTATTAACTACGAGGAACTTGCGGCCGCCCTTAATAAATTCCGGTCGTTGCGATACAACAATGAATTCCAATCGGGATCCATGCAAATCGATATGAAGGCATTGATGAAACAGTTAAGACAACAAAGTAATCCGCAGTTCAAGGACAGATTCATGATCACTGTTGGAACCAGGATCCGGTCGATCAAAACGGAACGTATTGCCTACTTTTATCTGGAGGAAAAAACAGTTTTGGTGGTTACCCATGATGGTACAACTCTTCCGATTGACTACAGCCTTGATAAACTTATGCAGATCATCGATCCTAAACGGTTCTTTCGCATCAGCAGGCAATTTATTGTGTCGCTGAACTCGATTCAAATGGTACACACGATTTCGGCAGGGAAACTTAAGTTAGACTTGATTCCAAAAACAAAGCAAGAAGTGGCTGTAAGCGGAGACCGGGTTCCTGACTTTAAAGAATGGTTGGGGAAAGATTGAAAACCTTCGAGTCTTGAAAAACGTCATTCGCATCAATTGATGCGTCACTCGGGAAAGTTCACGAGAAATAACTGACAGTTCACATTAAGTTGCATTAAGATCAACGAAAAACGAACCTCTTAATCAACTGAATCATGATCGGAACCTACTTCAAAACATCAGTGCGCACTATAACGCGCAATAAGCTATTCTCGACAATCAACATCGTTGGCCTTGCCATAGGCATGTCGGTAGGCCTGTTGCTGATCGCTTTCGCGCACGACCTGCTGTCATACGATAAGTTCAACGAGAATGGGAACCGGATATACCGCATTACCTCGTACGCGAAATTCAAACAAGGATACAGCAGTAAGTTTGCTACCACTTCTATGAAGATTGATCACCTGATTAAGGAAAAAATATCAGGAGTAGAAGAGATTACGATGGTGCAGACTGAATTTGCTGGCGATGCAAATATCAACAGTACTATCGTTCCGCTCAAGGGCTTCTATGCCGAACCTTCGATGCTCCGGATTTTCACGTTGCCGATGCTGAAAGGTGATGCGGCCACGGCCCTCATAGAGCCTTACTCCATTGTATTAACAGAAACTTCCGCGAAAAAACTTTTCGGTACAGCAGATGCATTCGGTAAGAGCATTCACTTCAATGATATCGATTTTCAAGTCACCGGCATATTGAAAGACGTACCTTTCTTTTCGCATCTGCAATTCGAATCACTTGTTTCTTATAGTACCAATGAGCCAAGGATATCGAAAGATCAGGACCTTATAAGATGGGGAAATGTTTATCAGCGGAACTACGTGTATTTGTTGCTCGGAGAAAATGCAAGTGCCTCCGGTGTTCAGGCACAGCTCGATACCATCTGTGCAGCGGAAAACAAAACAGATGAGGAAGCAGAGATACACCTCACTCTTCTTCCCTTGCACGACATCATGTTGGGTGAAGCCCTCGAGAACTCCATCAGACCTGTCATGCCTGCAATCGTATTGTGGATCATTGGTGGATTAGCGCTGGTAGTAATTCTGTCAGCTTGTTTCAATTACACCAACCTTTCTATTGCCCGATCGATGAGACGTTACAAGGAAGTAGGCTTGCGCAAGGTGATCGGAGCCGGGCAGCACCAGGTGCGTCAGCAGTTCCTTGCCGAGGCGATGATTGTGTCGCTTATCGCTCTTTTTCTTTCTTTCGGAATGTTCATGCTACTCCGTCCGCAATTTATCAGCATCGCGCCAGAGGTCCTGAAAATGGTAAAGCTCGAAATAACAATACCAATGACATTGCTATTTATTGCTTTTGCCATGGTGGTCGGTATCACGGCCGGCTTCTTACCTGCACTATTCTTCGCGAAGGTGAACATCATCCATGCACTGAAAGATGTGTCTTCGGTAAAAGTATTCAAAGGGCTTAGCTTCAGGCGCGCGCTGATGGTAGTTCAATATACCCTTACGTTGATCTTCATTACTAGTACGATCTTAGGATACAATCAGTATAAAGACATTCTGGCTTTCGATCTCGGTTTTAATACTGAGAACATTCTAAATATCGATCTGCAAAAAAATAAACCCGAGGCTTTGATCAACAAACTGAAAGCCATGCCCGAAGTGTCTGGGGTCTCGCAGTCGAGGCTACTAACCAGTGTTGGCAACATAATGGGTGGCTTCATCAAATACAAAGGCTTACGCGATTCGGCCCTTGTACTCACCAATATAGTTGATGAGAATTATATACCCCTGCATGAGTACAAGCTGATCGCAGGTCAGAATTTTATCGCAAGACCAATAACGAAAGATGCTACCAGCGAATTGATCGTGAACGAAAAAACATTGAAGCAATTTAACATCGCCAATGGTGATCCGGAAAAAGCAATTGGCGAGGAGATACTTTTGAATAATAAAAAGCTTACGATTGTTGGCGTGATAAAAGACTTTCACTATGGGAAGCTCGACTCAAACATCTTCCCGGTTGTGTTTACATACCTCGCCCCCGATGCATTCCTCACACGTGATGGGCGGGACGGCCTCGTGAATGTACGTGTTAACACCAGCGACCCGATTGAAACCATGGCAAAGATCCATGAAGCGTGGAAAAGCGTAGACCCCGTTCATCCATTCAAGGGCCAATTCTATGACGATGCAATCGAAGACGCCTACAGCGAGCTGTCCGCTATGATAAAGGTTATCGGGTTCCTTTCATTCATAGCGATCTCCATCGCTTCATTGGGATTGCTTGGCATGGTGGTTTTCACCACCGAAACCAGACTCAAGGAGATCAGCATACGCAAGGTATTGGGTGCAACCTCGGGTAACCTGGTGTTTTTATTAAGTCGCGGATTCATGGTTCTGCTTGCGATATCGGCAATGATAGCCCTTCCCATAACCTGGCTCTTCTTCGAAACTATGGTGCTCACCAATTTCCCTTTCCACGACCCCATTGGCATAGGGGAATTGTTTTTTGGGTTGTTGGCGGTTTTGGTGTTAGCATTCATCATGATCGGATCGCAGACGATGAGGGCTGCACAGATTAACCCGGTCGAGATACTGAAGAGCGAATAATGATTTGTGTAATGTGTGACGCAGGCAGGGAACCTACATCTAATAATTTGAAATGTCGAATCAACTTCACTTTGAAAAAAAACAAACCAAACCAAATTTGAAAGATTAGTGGCCCCGGTAGGAATCCCTGCCTGACTGTGTCACGCAGGCAGGGAACCTTCTTTAGTGATCCCGGTAGGAATCGAACCTACATCTTGAGAATCGGAATCTCAAATTCTATCCATTGAAATACGGGACCATTTACAAACTACATCTTCAGAATCCCTGCCTGACTCCGTCACGCAGGCAGGGGAATCTGAAATACTATCCCCGCCCGAACGTGCCGTTCGGTACGGGCGGGCATTGTACTACGGAGCCATATTGCCCACAAAAGTAATCAAACAACATCTTCGAAAAAAACTATGGCTTCAAGATTAGCTTGCATATAATCGATATTTCATTAAAATTAGAGAACCTAACCTATACCAAAAGAAATATGGGATCACGGATCGCTCTTGCTTTACTATGGCTACTAAGCTACTACCCGACTCAGAGTCAAATCTTACGGGTAGATAAAAACCATCTTGAAACCGACTCGGCCGGATACTTTGCCCTTGCTGCAGAGGCTAACTTCTCACTGGATAACCGGAGTGTTTCACCTGATGAAAAATTGGTGTACACACGGCTCAGCAGCAAAGCAGATGTATTATTTGTTTCAAAACGCCACGCCTACATTATTATCAATTCAATAGAATATCAGTCGTCAACCAATGGTACACCGTTCAGCACCGGGTATACTCATTTTAGAGTTAACTTCAGGAGACAACATAAGTTATCGTATGAAACCTATGCTCAAATACAATACGATGAAGTGCGAAGGCTAAGACTGCGCACGCTGGCAGGAGGTGGAATTCGTTTCACCGCCATTGATGAAGAAGGGGTTGATATACACATTGGATCAGGTGTGATGTATGAAATAGAAAAGTGGCGTGCAATAGAAAATGATCCTACCAGTGATTTCTACAAAGAGATGCCTAAACTATCAAATTACATTGGTGTCGAATTCACATTATCAAAACATGTAAATCTTAATCTCTGGGGATTGTATCAAGTTGGATATGACTCGCACGATGATATTCATCGAAACCGATATGCCGTTGAAGCATCTCTTAATTTCATTTTGAGCAAACGCATAATCTGGATTAACCGCTTCACTTACTTTTATGATGCTCAACCCGTGATTCCTATCAATCCTGCGTTCTATCAAATCATGAATGGACTTCGAATTACATTTTAATCAACAACAACGATTTAGAATTGCAAATGATATCAACATAACTTACCATCACATCATCGATCAATAAACATCAATTCAAAAATTGATTTCATCGTACTATTGCCTTGATCTTTGTTACTCAGATTGTGTGATGATCGTAGTAATTCTCTGATATACTTGCTTTTATTGATTTATAATTCTTTCTTTGTATAAGTTTTTACAATTAATTTACACTAAACAAAAATTGCTATGGCAAAGAAAGCAAAAAAAGCAGCGAAGAAGGTAGCTAAAAAAGCAACCAAGAAAGTAGCTAAGAAAGCTGCTAAGAAAAAGAAGTAATGAACACTCTGTTCATAAAGAAGGGTTGACAGCAATGTCAACCTTTTTTATTTTATAGAACTGTGAATAATGTTGATACGATGATCATGCCACCACTTCATTCGAATTGACTTACGATATAATTTTAAATTCAATCAACGATCAAAACTCGTCACCCGGTTTATTACAGGCGTTGGCATACCCCTGCGTAATTCCAACATACTTACCTACATCAAACAATTTTACGTAGGAGGCACCAATAGTCTTCGATCTTTTATCGCACGATCAGTAGGGCCTGGAAGTGAAGTGCCACCGGAAGGTTACAATGACCTTACCGGAGATATCCGATTAGAAGGCAACATGGAATACCGGTTTGATGTAGTCGGTAATCTGAAGGGTGCTTTGTTTATGGATGCCGGAAACATCTGGCTCTATAAGGATGACCCATCAAGACCAAACGGAACATTTCATTTCAATTCATTTCTGAAAGAGATCGCTCTTCTGTTTCAGAGACTCCGCGTTCAGTGTTACTAGGAATATTACGCGGAGTCCCAGAGGCGGGAGACTCCGCTTGGAAAAAGAATCCCCCAATAAAGAATCATTCTTCTTTCTTAGCGGAGTCATCTGCTCTCATTCTTAGCGGAGTCTTCTGTTTCAGAGACTCCGCGTTCAGTGTTACTACGAATATTACGCGGAGTCCCCGAGGCGGGAGACTCCGCTTGGAAAATACTAAAAAGTTGTATG
>JANOUH010000494.1:0-5597 GCA_031416795.1 Cytophagales bacterium
ATTCCGGGTGATATCGCACCACCATGATAAACATTTTGGGCATCCAGCAGCTCGTAATTGATACAAGTGCCGGCATCGATAATCAGGCAATTTCTAGTAGGAAAAAGATCTTGAGCACCACAAACAGCGGCCAGGCGGTCCACCCCAAGAGTTTGAGGTGTTTGGTAGGCCACTCGAATGGGCAAAGACAATAACGATGTAAGTGAAATTTTTTTTCCTGTCGAATTAGACCAGGAAAGTATCTCAGTGGAATCGTGATTAACAGAACTCACTAGAAGATGATCTGCACTGCTGGCAAGCATGAAATCCTTTAGTTCCGTAAGCTTCAAAAAAGATTTCTTCATGATGAGCTCACGATCTTTGAACAGTCCTATTTTAATTCGTGTATTACCTGAGTCGACAACCAGATTCATGAAGTGCATTTGGAAGGGCAAAAGTAAAAAAACTAAGAACCAATCTTGAATTTATATCTTTGGCGGCTAATACGTGTTAGGATGAAAGATCTTCTTAAAAAGTTTGAGTTAAAAAAACCTGAAATAGTTTTTGAATGGAAAGACAGTGAAACCGAAGCGGAAGGTTGGGTAGTAATAAATTCATTGCGTGGTGGTGCAGCCGGAGGCGGAACCCGCATGCGCCTGGGATTAGATAAGCGTGAGGTAGAGTCGCTGGCAAAAACCATGGAGATAAAATTTACCGTATCCGGCCCTCCGATTGGTGGCGCAAAGTCGGGCATCAACTTCGATCCGAATGATCCTCGCAAAGCGGGTGTGTTACATCGATGGTATACCGCTGTGATGCCGTTGCTCAAATATTATTACGGCACCGGTGGCGATTTGAATGTAGATGAAATTAATGAGGTGATTCCCCATACTGAAGATGTAGGCATTTGGCATCCTCAGGAAGGTGTATTCACAGGGCATTATAAACCTACCGAACCACAAAAGGTAAATCGCATTGGTCAGCTAAGGCAAGGTGTTGTAAAATTGATTGAAGACGAAAAGTACACACCATCATTAATAAAGAAGTATACGATTGCCGACATGTGTACAGGTTATGGAGTGGCTGAGGCAGTGAAACATTATTATCAATTATGGGGAGGAAATGTGCAAGGCAAAAGAGCGGTTGTGCAGGGATGGGGTAATGTGGGTGCCGCTGCGGGATTTTATCTATCTCAAATGGGAGTAAAGATAGTGGGCATACTTACGCGCGAAGGAGGAATTATTAATCAGGCAGGATTTTCACATGAAGAGATATGTAAACTTGTTATTTCACGCCAGGGAAACCGATTATTAACAGATGAGCTTCTGCCATTCGAAATTGTAAATAAAAAAATCTGGGATCTGGAGTCAGAGATATTTATTCCGGCAGCGGCTTCGCGACTGGTAACCAGGGATCAGGTTGACAGAATGCTTGGTTCAGGTGTAGAGGTGCTTTCATGTGGCGCCAATGTTCCTTTTTCTGATCCTGAAATTTTCTTTGGATCAACCGGTTTGTATGTAGATGAAAAAGTTTCTGTAATACCTGATTTTGTTGCCAACTGTGGAATGGCCAGGGTATTCGCCTACTTCATGGAGCGGGAAGTGTCCATGGATGATCATGCTATCTTTGAGGACATCTCAAATACTATTTTCAATGCTTTGGAGAAAACCAAAAAACAGAATGCATCCAAAACAAAAATTGCGCAGTCGACCTTTGAGATTGCATTAAGACAATTAGTATAACGATTTTTTTGTTTTAGCGAAAGCAATTGTTAACCGAATAAAAAAAGCCATCGAGAAGATGGCTTTTTACTTTTATCGATATGTATTTTATGCAGGTGGATGAACCGCTAAGTAAGGTTGAATAATCAGATAGATTATTGCGCCTGCCGCATAACCTAACAATGCCAGCAATGAGATCTTTTTCATGTACCAGATAAAATCAATCTTCTCGATACCCATGGCAGCAACACCCGCTGCTGAGCCGATGATAAGGATACTGCCCCCTGTTCCTGCACAGTAGGCAAGATACTCCCATACCAAATGATCCTGATAATATACATCCATACTATACATACCCATGCTCGCGGCCACGAGCGGTACATTGTCAACAATGGCAGATAATAACCCAATAAGAGTTACAATGATACGTTGATCTCCAATGGAATGATCGAGCCAGCTTGCCAGGTGATGTAAGACTTGCATGGACTCCAGGGCTCCTACAGCTAATAAAATTCCAAGAAAGAATAACACGCTGGGCACATCAATTCGAGCGAGTGCTCCTGCAACGGTATAGTTTTTCTTAATGGATTCATCAAGATCTGGATTGATAAGTTCTGAAACCACCCACAGCACACCAAGACCCAGCAAGATGCCCGTGTAGGGAGGCATGTGTGTCAGCGTTTTAAAAACGGGCACAAATACGAGAGCTCCAACACCCAGAATCAGCATTAAATTACCAGAGCGTACAACACCATCGTGAGCGTTTGAAGAATGTTCAGGGGCCTCACCCAACGTACCCTTCAATGTAAAATTCAGGTAGAGAAGAGGTATCAGCATACAGGCAACACTTGGTAAGAATAACGTTACCATAATATTCCCTGTAGTGATCTGCCCACCAATCCAAAGCATAGTGGTAGTAACATCTCCAATAGGAGTCCATGCTCCACCTGCATTGGCTGCGATTACAATCATACCGGCAAAGAATAATCTCATTTCTTTATTTGGAATTAGCTTTCGCACCAGCGATAACATGACAATGGTGGTGGTAAGGTTGTCCAGCACAGAGGAGAGGAAGAAAGAGACCCAGCAGATTATCCAGAGAAGTCTCTTTGGATCTTTGGTTTTAATTCTGTCGGTAATAAAACGGAACCCGTGATGTGCATCCACCAGTTCAACAATAGTCATAGCTCCCATCAGGAAGAAAAGTATTTGTGAAATGCTGCTGAGATGTTCAGAAAGTTCGAACGTTACAAACTCGCGATATAATTCTGAAGATGAAAGAGCGCTGAATTTATCACCCAATTCAATTTTCAGTATTTGCAGAAAGGAAGAATAGGATTCACTACTCGTTACGGATTCGGAAGGATCCGATAAAACAAACAAGGTCCAGCAAATAACCCCAGCTAATAGGGCGGAAGCAGTCTTGTTAATCTTGATAGGATGTTCCAGTGCGATGGCAATGTATCCGATAATAAATACAATAATTACTAAGGCTTCCATATCGTTACTTTTGGTATAGGTATAGGTAAATATAAAAGAAAAAAGAAGTCTTGCGAAAGAAGTAATATAAATCTTAGGTAGAATTGGGAACGTTATAAAGTGATTGAATTTTTGATAAGCGGTTAGTGAGCCGTTTTTTTTATTCTACCGGGAAGCAGAATAGATTTTTTTCTGCCCGATGAAGACGGCACACAAAACCAGGATAGTACCGATCAATGTGTAAATAGTTAGAGGTTCATCTAAAAGTATGGCTGAAAACAGCAGGCCAAAAATCGGACACAGGTATAGCCAGATGGAGGCACGCACAGCATCCGCTTTTAATAGAATGAGCCAGAGTTGAACCGCAACGATAGATACCGGAATAATCAGCCATGCGAGTGATAACCAAAATCTAGTATCAAAATGGTTGGGTTGAGAATGGAATATATAAGTAAAAGGGGCGATAAGTATTCCTCCGATGAGCACCTGCCACCCGTTAATGGTTACCCGTTCAAGTTTCCAATTTACAGATGCATAGTACACTGATCCGTATGAATAAGTTACCATGCTTAATGCTAAAAGCAAGAGACCTTCAGTAGTCACATCCTTGGTATTCAGCAGTGGGTATGATGCGACAAAGACACCTGCAATACCCAGCGCGATACTTATCCATTCCGTTAGCACAACTTTGCGTTTCGTCCAAAAGGAGGACATCAGACTAATAAAAAGCGGATTGAGTGCAATTGCCAGTGCCGTTACACCGGCAGTTATGTATTGAAGTGCAATGATAAAAATGCCCAGGTATAATGCAGTGTTAAAAGCACCAAACACAGAAAGATGTTTCCATTCTTCACCGGCAGGCATCCGACTTCTTTTAACTCCATACGCGTACAGGAGGAGAAACCCACCAGCAAGAAGAAATCGAATATTGAAGAGGACAAGCGGTTCCACCGAGTATAAACCAAATTTTCCTGCAATAGAGGCAGAAGACCATAGCACTGAGAAAATGAGGCCGGTGAATATATACTGAGTAAATGATTTCTCCACGTGCGAGTTAGTGTATAATAAAAAAAGCTGTTCATATAAATCATGAACAGCTTTTTATGCAACCTAATCAAATCGTTTATAATCGCAAATTCATTGTGGAATTAAACGTTATGTGATTTAAAATTTGAAAGTCAATTGCGCCAGATAAGAAGCACCCATTTGACTGAAATGTGAACCATCATAGGTAAGCACCGGATAGCGACCATTAAATGTGATGTAGCTCACCTGCTCTTTAACAGCGCTCTCATTGTTAAGAATGGCCTGACCAGCTGCGTTATGTGCTTTGATCTGATACTGTGGCATAACATTCAATATATTTTGAACAGTGATTGAAAACGAGGTTTTAGGATTGAAATTATAAGACAACCCTAAGTCGGTTAATATCTTAGTCTTGAAGGTAATATAAAGATTGTCGTCCAGGTCAGCATTATTAAATTCAGTAGGACCAAAAAGCGTATTATTGAAATTGATTGCAAGTTTACCCACGGAATAATCAGCACCAAGTATAAACTTGTATTTTGGCCGGCTCGTAGTAAGCAATGATTCCAGTGTCTGTGTAAAAATTGGTAATCCAAAATTATCATTCAGCGATTGGTATCCGCCCACCAGTTTATTTTGGATAGTATAATTCCCTGCTAAATTCACATCAAGCTTACCTGAACCAACACCAATATTGCGGTAGTTGATTACGACATCCACACCACTGGTATTAGTCTCTGCAGCATTGACAAAGAAGGAGGTTGCACTAATATTGCGTGCAGGGTCAGGGTCTGGTTTATCTACCTCCTGGCTGTAAACAATTCTGTCTTTGATGTTAATTGAATAATAATCGGCTGTAACTGAGACGTTCTTGCTTGGGTTAAACCCAAACCCAAATGAATAATTTTGTGATTTCTCAGCTTTTAGTTTAGGAACTCCCAATATTCGAGCTTCTGGACTAATGTTATTGGCCAAACCTGTGATCACAATATCTCCGCCAGAGAATGATGCCTGGCTCAATGATAAGTATTGTTGATGAAGCGTGGGTGCTCTGAAACCCGATGAGATCGCGCCTCGTATGGTAAAGGTCTCTCCGATTTTATATCTAGAAGTGACCTTGTACACATTGGCAGATCCAAAATCAGAATACTTCTCAGTACGGAAAGTACCACCAATCAAGAAGTTCTCTGTGATATCCCAGGTTAAATCAACATAAGCACCAATATTAAAACGGTTTGCGGTGATGGCATTACGTTCCTGCAGACCAGGAAATGAATTGGCTCCCTGACCTGAATAGGAAGCAGTATCTCCAGCAATCAACTGCCAGGTTTCACTACGAAACTCAGAACCAAATGCTACAAAGAAGTTATCTCTGATTGCTTTTGAGAAATC
>JANOUH010000495.1:0-3395 GCA_031416795.1 Cytophagales bacterium
TTTAAACTCTCCAGGAGAAATCTCATCTGAAGCATTATCCACAACAATAACTTCGTAGGTAAGACCATTTGTTTTTTCGATAACACTTTGGATAGACAAACAAGTCAAATCGAATGTATTATAATTAACAATGATAACTGAGACCTCCATTACTCAAAGATTCTGTTGAGAAGAGCCTTCACGCGAGCAACATTCCGATTGTTTTTCAGATATAATTGAAACTTCGAAAGGGGAGGTTCAGGCAATTTGAAATTAGCTAAAAATTCATCAATAGATCGACCTTCACAATATCTCAGTGCCGGCCAAACTTTTGAAGATGCCGGGTGGAAGTTATCAATGTACTGATAGTTGTTCTCATCCAATGATTTCCACAAAGTAAAGTAACTTAGTTTCCTATTCTTTTCAGCAAGCTCCTCAGCTGCATGGCCCCAGTTATTAATTTTATACCAAAGTTCTTCCTCTGACCTTGCCCATGTCTCATGAATTACATAGTGCGGACTTAGTCTGTTGAAATGATCATTCTGCCTCGCTCGCTGATAATCGGGGAATGTTGTTGCAAAAGGAATGTTTTCAGGCAGGCTGTTTTTGAAGTCAACATACAAATAACCCTCGCTGGTTTTCTTTATGAGCGGGATCAAACACGCACAAACATTTAAGGGCTTCTCCAGTCCAGTCGGGTGCCGATTAATTTTCTTTAGTTCATCAACAAAGGATCCGAAATCCAAAAAATATTCATCACTATCCACTTGAATATGCCAGCCTCCTTTTCCCATCTTTTCAGCAATCAACATACGATGGCGATTGCAATTTTGCCGTGCATTTAACGCTGGTAATGAAAAGCAATCTTCATATAGAATGATCTTTTTATCGCTATCAATTGTCGAGACAAAATCATAAAAATCCTTATCATTAAATGAATACGGATTTCCCATCCAGGATTTTCGGTCTTTATCAACTGCAAGGCAAATTAAATCCGCATGAGCATAAATTCTGGGCAGCGATATTTTGAGAAGTTCCCAGTCATACGAAACACAAAACCCAACCTTTATAATAGGCGTTGCAATCATAATTAAGTCTTTAGTCTATCAAAGAATGATCTCTTCCACAAATAAGGCATTAGTGCAGCCCAGACTTCATGACCATTCTCAAAAGTAGGTACAGGGTTTTTATAAAATCTATCCACCATAGCAATCACTTCTTTAGCATTGATCACATCTGAGTTTTTGAATGATTCTGAACTGATAGTATCCAAAATATATTCATACCAGGGACCTATGAGCCAGTGAGTGAATGGGGTGCCAAAACCCGTCTTTATTTTTCGTCTGACAATTTTTTTTGGCAAGTATGGTTCGATGGTATCTCGTAAAATTGCTTTGGTATACCCATTTCTTAGTTTGCTTTGCCAGGGCAATGAAAAACAATATGATACCAATCGATAATCCATAAACGGCATCCTTACCTCAACACCGGCAGCCATAGAGTATCGGTCATAATTTCGCAATAATGTTGGCAAAATATAATAGTGAAATTCTTTATAGAGTGCAGCGTTGAAATATCCCAATTCTTTAACAAGCTCGTCTTGATCATTTGTAAACCTAAATAACTTGGCGAGATAGAATTTCAACATGTTTTTCCGGCCAGCAAATCCATCTACTACTACTTTAAAATCACTTCTGTCAATATCCTTTAAATTTTTATATGTTGAGGCTATCTCCTTTATACCAGGAATATCAAATGGTGCATCTTTAACCGCATTAAAAATTGTGGTTCCATATCCGGAAAGCAATTCATCTGCACCATGTCCATCCAGGCTAACCGATACCCCATTTGCTTTCACTGCTTTATAGATTTCAATCATAGGAATCGGGCTCGTTAAAAACAGCTCTTCAAAATACCACAAGTATTCACTCATGGAATCAATTCCCTTTGTTGCATCTATCTCATAAAAATGTCCATTCAGATTTAATGAGTTGACAACAGTGCTCGCATATTCTTTTTCATCCAACTCTGTCCCTTTAAAAGTGGCAACAAAAGCATTCTGCCAATCACCAGGCTGCCTCAACTCAGATTTAGATTCCTTTTGATTACCCCAGTAATGCATGGCCGCAGCCACAGAGCTTGAGTCAAGGCCACCACTTAAAGCAGTGCCGATCTTAACGTCTGAACGCATCCTGATTTTACACGAATCGAAAAACAATTCCCTGAAATGCTCCACCTGCTGTGGATAACTTTCCTTAACGGAACCGATGTGATCTAACGTATTCCAATACTGATGGAGTTCAATGGTCTTGGCTCCAGGAGTAAGGTATGCAAAATGGCCCGCAGGAAATCTATGAATATCCTTAATCAAAGATTTATCTGATGTCTCATACTCATAAATATTTTCCTTACACCAAATAAAGTCATCACTCATGGTTACTTCATCCAGCAAAGGTGCAAGTGCCTTCATCTCCGAACCAAATAAAAAACCATTCTTCGTGAATGCATAGAATAGCGGTTTAACACCAAACCGGTCTCTGGCAATAAATATTTTTTTTTCTTTGTTATCCCATAAAACAAACGACCACATCCCATTAAATTTCTCCAGACAACGATGTCCCCATTGGCGATATGCCTTTAAGATAACCTCTGTATCAGAGTTAGAATGGAATCGATGTCCACTTGCCAGTAAATCTTTTCTTACTTCTTTATAATTGTAAATCTCACCGTTAAAAACAATAGTAAGGTCACCATCGGTAATGGGTTGTTTGCCCAGGTCAGTTAATTCGAGAATAGCTAATCTTCTATGCCCAAACAATATTTTATTATCTGTATCTTCCCACAGTCCATGTCCATCCGGCCCACGATGTGCAAGTCGATGCAACCCTATCTCGAAAGAAGGTTTACTAAATTCACCAATGGCGCCAAGGATTCCACACATATCTTCAATTCACTCCTTTATATTTTAATAAAGCTTTGATCAGCAATTTGAATTTGGCAGTAAACGATGGATTAACAAAATCGAATCTATTTGCTAATAAAAATGACCTCAGCCCAAGCTCTGTCGATGTTGTACACCGGTAGAAGAATTTTTCAGCAAGTAAGTCATGTACTTTCTGAGAGGGAACAGGAAAGACATTATCAGTTTTTATTATTTTCTGTAATAGTTCTCCGCTTGTTAGTAATTCTTCGTAAGTGAAATTTGATTCTTTAAAAAGCAAGGTAAATAAAGTAGAAGCATCTGCCGGCTCAATAGATTTACCAAAAAATTTAATAATATAATTCATCCGAACTATATGCAAATTCTGGATCTGTTGCAGGGTGCGCTCCTTTAAACTTATATTACTATCGTGAACTCTGTACTGCAATAAAGTCTCAGGAAGATTTGCAAACTTACCATACTCAGCAAGCCTGCA
>JANOUH010000496.1:0-11254 GCA_031416795.1 Cytophagales bacterium
TCAGGCCATCGACTACTTCACTAAATCCTTGAAGGAAGACCCTCGTCATTATGAAGCTCATTATAATCTGGCGAATCTATATGCCGAAATAGGCAACTTGCCTTTGGCCAAAATCCATTATCAAATGGCGATCACCATTGAGCCTGAGTTTCCCAACAGCTATTTCAATCTGGCGCTGACATTGGCCATGAATAAAGAAGTGGAAGAAGCGATCAAAGCACTTCTGGCTTATCGCGATCTGGTATCTCAGGAAGACCGTAACCAGGCCGAGCAACTGATCAATAATCTGACACATTCCCTGAGATGATAATTCTCCATGGGTTTATAATTTCTTAAAAAGAACCTTTCCTCCATTCTCCCATACACTTAGGATGTTGCCGTTGGTTGTTCTGATTGCTTTGATAAAGTTTCCTTCCCCAAGATCATATTCCTTTCCTGTTTTTAGCTCTTTTACCTGGAGCTTCTTTCCGTTGTTCCAGGTAATAATCGGGTTCTCAGCATCCGCCAAACTGCAATTGCGTCCTATTCCTATTTGCTCTTCTTTTCCGTTGGGCCTGGCGAAATAGACAGCGCCTTCCCGTTGCCAAACCGTTGAAATGTTATTTTTTGAATCGATCGTAACGCCACCACCATCCATAGGACAGCCAGTTAATTTCCACGTGCCGGTCCCAAGTTTTACAGCCGTTTTGAATGAACCTCCCTGATCATCGGACTGAAGTAAGTAAGGGTCTCTCGAGCCATTGATCCAATTCCTGAACATGATCAGCACTTTGGATTTGCTTACTGCGATGGTTGGTTTACAACATTCACAAACAGTTTTGTCAGGGGATTGGTAGACAATTTTATTTTTTGACCAGGTGCTTCCATAGTCTGTTGTTGAAGCAAAACAGATCTTATTCTTTTTATCGTTTCGGATATCTAACCAGACCGCATAAAAGTTATCTTTTTGATCTGCGGCCAAACTCATCAGCCCTTCTGGTGCAGAGCCCTCGATATCGTTGGCTACTTTCTTTTCAGTCCATTCGCCCGAGCGATGATTGAGTTGGAAAATATGGATAGAGCCATGCTTATCCATAGCCGAAACCAACGTATAGTTCCTTGAACTTGCTGCCTGCGGTCCACGAAACATGCCCAGATGCATTTCTTTGACTTCGCCCACTAATTTAACATCCGAAAACGTAACCCCATTGTCGGTAGACGTTGCACAGTAGATTTTATCTGCGTAACCATAAATGATTCTAACCATGCCGCTGAGGTCAATGGTAATTTGTGGTTGAGCACCGTCACCAATGACGCTTCCCTCCACTATGGCAAAAGATGGATTTATAGTTGTTAATAGTAGAAGGATTAGATAAGATATTGCTTTCATAATATTTTAATTAACAGCTTGATAAACTAAATCAGTGCACCAGATTTGTAACTATTATTCTATCACTTACAACGAAACGATTGTCACAAAAAACAGGATAGCTCTATATATCTCCAACGCTACTTTGAGAAAGAGTATCAAGGTGATGGATTTCAGGATGAGGCGCCACCCTTTTTCATGATAGAACGTGTGGCTTGAGCGAAGCACGAAGTATAGATTGGTGACAACAAAAATCACCGTGAGGGCAGTTTCATCCAGGTATCCACCCCCGCCAATCAGCCTCATGATCAGCGTAAGAACGATCGTATTGATAAACAAATTAAAACAGGCCAGCTCTACGGCATAGCCTATATGGTCCATAAAGTATTTGTTTTTCTTCCAGTAAAGGAAGTTCAATGGCAAGGATGAAACAACCACGAAGACCATCACCATTAACTTGGCAAGACTAGTGGTTTTAAGATTATAAAGCAGGGTGAAGGAGTTCAGGTCCACACCCATATTCACCACCTTGTGCGCAACCAGTTCTGAATAAAATCCCCGCAAGGGCGACATCAATTGCGTATTAAGCGAAGCATTGAACAGCTGAATGACCGGAAAGAAAAAGTAGATCAGGTTCAAAACAAAAAACAAGGCGGTTGGGCTCAGGCGATTCACACGTTTGCCGTTGGAAAAATCCCTCGACAAGGCCCCGGGGCTTTTAATAACCATCCAAAGAGTTTTGACGAATCGGCTGTCCACCAAAGTGACGGCCAGCAAGATGTTGTTTAAGATAGTCTTGAACGACTTGTCGGAAGGAGTTAAAATCTTCTCACCGCACAGATTACAGAAGGTACCCGTAAACTCATGGTGGCAACTTTTACAGGTATGTTTTGGGTCGTGCTGGGTCATTGAGGTCGGGCAAAGTTAGTGCTTTAATTGCTTCAGCACTTTGCCGCCTCTGGATATAAAACCAGCACTCGCATAAGGAAGTTGATCCTCAATTAAAGGGATCAGTTCGTTCTTCAATTCGGGCACTTCCTTAGCGATGTTGGCCAGCACCGTCATGGCAAAAACCCGGATGGCAACTGGCTCTTTAGCATCCGCCAGAAAGGCCAGACAAAGATCAGTGGTGATGCCTTGATGAGCTTTGGGAACGCGCACAAACTGAAGCATCCGCAAGGTGTTCCGCTTGACGGAATCATGGATGTTTTTCTCTCCAAGCTGATAGAGGATTTTCCCGAAATGTGGTTTAAGCAGATCAGGATATTGCTCGATGCAATAGCCTACAGGCCAGGCTGCTTTTTGCGTAACGCGATAAGGTCCTTCAAGGAAGACATGGACCAACTCAGCGAACCTTTTGGGATCATGGCCTATGTAGCTAACGATCTTATCTTTCTGCTTTTTAGAGTGCTCTGTGAGTATTTCTTTTACCAAATTCATTTGTTTTATCACTTAAACTATCAATACTTAAATATCTGATTATTAAATTTTTGATTATTCATGACTGACATTCTGTCCTTGTGTTTGTGCGTCTGGTTTTTCATTCAATTTCGTTTTATGAAATGAGTGTTTAGATGGCAGCGGGCGTTGTGCTAACTTGCGCCCCTAATTTTCAATTTAGTGAATTACTTATCTGCAGAATCTCTCTCCAAGTCTTTTAATGACCGCTGGCTTTTTAAAGATCTTACACTCGGAATTTCGCAAGGCGACAAGATGGCTTTGGTGGGAGAAAACGGAACCGGAAAATCTACCTTATTAAAAATCCTGACCGGCCAGATTCCACAAGATGGTGGCGTGGTGAGCATTCGCGATGGTATCAAGTTTGGCTATTTAACCCAGCAGCCCAATGTGGACGGAAACCTTTCCGTAAAGGAAATCATTTTCGATAAGAACAATAAGGTGGCTTCGGTGGTGAAAGACTATGAAGAATGCATTCATGACCCCCATGCAACACCAGAACGCATGCAGCATTTGCTCGAACTGATGGAAGAATATAAGGCCTGGGACTACGATGCCAAAGTGCAAACCATCACCAGCAAGCTCGGTGTCGTGGACCTCGACCAGAAGTTCGATGAACTTTCGGGTGGTCAGCGCAAGCGGGTGTTCCTGGCTCAGATGCTTTTGTCGGAACCTGACCTAATCATTATGGATGAACCTACCAACCACTTGGATCTGGAGGCAATCGAATGGTTGGAGTCTTACCTTTCCGGTCAGCTCATCACGTTGTTGATGGTGACCCACGATCGTTACTTCCTGGATAATGTCGCGAACGAAATTATAGAACTGGATCGCGGTAAACTCTATCGCTACGATGGTAACTACGCCTACTTTCTGGAGAAGAAGTCGGAGCGCGAAGAGATGTTGAAAACCGAGGTGAGCAAGGCGCGCCAGCTTATGAAGAAGGAATTGGAATGGATGCGCAAGCAGCCAAGAGCACGAGGCACCAAAGCTAAATACCGCATCGAAGCCTTTTACGAAATACAGGACAAGGCATCTCAGAATATTAAGAGAGATAAGCTTGAACTCGATATCCAGGAAGCCCGCCAGGGAGGAAAGGTGATGGAACTTCATCACGTATCCAAGAGCTACGGTGTGAATAAAATGGTGGACGACTTTTCGTATGTATTTAAGAAGAAAGACCGGATTGGCATTGTAGGCAAGAATGGTGTAGGCAAGTCGACCTTTATGGATTTGCTGACTGGAGCCACTAAGTGCGACAAGGGCGAGATTATTTCTGGAGTCACAACGAAGATCGGTTACTTCACTCAAGAGGTGGAGGATCTCAATCCGGCCCACCGCGTGATTGAAGAAGTAAAAGAAATAGCGGAGTACATCACCATGGCCGATGGAACCCAGCTTTCGGCATCCAAGTTTTTGGAGACCTTCCTGTTCCCGGCAGAGAAGCAATACAACATGGTGGAGAAGTTGAGTGGAGGTGAGAAGAAGCGCTTGCAGTTGCTTAAGATATTGGTGAAGAATCCGAACTTTTTAGTGCTGGATGAACCTACCAATGATTTTGATATTGACACGTTAAATGTTCTCGAAGATTTTCTCGAAAAGTTCAACGGCTGCTTATTGCTGGTATCCCACGATCGTTACTTCATGGATCACCTGGTCGATCAGCTGTTCATCTTTGAAGGCGATGGAAAGATCAGACCGTTCAATGGAAACTATTCCGACTATCGCACGTGGGTAGAAGAGGAAGAAGAGGCGAAAAGCAAACCAGCGACAGCAAAACCTGTGAAAGAAGAAGTTCCGTCCGACAAGAAAAAACTTTCTTTCAAAGAGAAGCAAGAGCTGGATCAGCTGCAGCCCGAGATCCAAAAACTGGAAAAGGCAAAAGAGGAACTGACCAGTCAATTAAATAGTGGCATCAGCGATCATCAGCAACTTCAAAAGCTGGCCGAAGAGATCAAGCAATTGGATGAGAAGATTGATGTGAAAACACTTCGTTGGTTAGAACTGTCGGAGCTTTAAAAATTGAGGATTGAGCTGTGAGCTTTGAGCCTCGAGCTTCTGGAAGATTCTCGAAGCTGAAGCTTGTATCCAGCAGCTCAAACTTGAACGTACACACGTTAGGTTAGCATTAAAATTATTTAGATATAAATCAGTAATTAGGCTTATCTTTGCGGTACTAAATAAGTCTCAAATTTTGAATCAGGCGCAAGTCATAACACTCTATCAACCACTGCTTCACCAGATAGCCTACAACCTGCTGCGTTGTAAGGCCGATGCAGAAGATATTGTGCAGGAGACCTTTATGAAGTGGCTAAGTGTTGATCATGCTAAAATCGAGAACACAAAAGCCTATTTGATTAAAGCCGTTACCAACAATTGCCTCAACCATCTTCAATCCTTAAAGAGGAAAAAAGAAGAGTATTGGGATTCCGTTCAACTCTCTGAGTTGATGGTGAAGTTCAAAGAATCAGACTTTGCCAACATTGATTTTGAAAAGGAGCTTTCGGCTGCCTTTAAGGTAATTCAAACCAAACTCGAACCCCTGGAAAGAGCTGCTTATTTGCTAAAAGAGGTTTTTAACTACGAATACGAGGAAATTCAAAAGGTACTCGATAAGAAAGCGGATCATTGCCGTCAGCTTTTTAGCCGCGCCCGTAAAAAGCTTGAAGAGGAAAAAGGGAAGATAAAATTTGATTTACCTGATACTTCAAATCTTTTTGAAAGCTTCAAAATAGCTTGTCACTTAGAGGATGCCAATGAATTTATTCAGCATCTGAAGGCCGATATTTCTACCGCTCTTCAGCAGAAAAAATAATTTTCTCTGATTCTGTCACAAAACACAATTACACTGGTCTTACACCTAATTGGCCTCCTATAGGCTAATACTTAACACCTAACCTACCTGTATTATGAAGGAGATTTTGATTTTTTTCGTGGCCCATTGGTACCTGTCACTGTTTTTCCAGACTTTCTTTCTTCATCGCTATTCTGCCCATAAGGCATTTACGATGAGTCCGTTTATGGAAAAAGTGGTCTATATTCTCACCTGGATATTTCAGGGTTCAAATTATTTAAGCCCTTATGGGTATGGCGTCATGCACCGCATGCACCACGCTTTCGCGGATACGGAAAATGACCCACATTCACCAAAATATGATGAAACCATTTGGAAGATGATGTGGAAAACCAAGACTATTTATTCAGACATTGCCAACAAAAGAATAGAAGTAGAAAAGCGCTTTACCGAAGGAGTTCCCGATTGGATATCCTTTGATAAGTTTGCCCGTTCATGGCCGTCACGCCTTTTCTGGGGAGCTCTGTATGTTGCCTTTTACGCCCAGTTTGCTACCACCTGGTGGTTATGGTTGCTGTTGCCGGTTCACTTCCTGATGAGTCCTATTCATGGTGCAATCATCAACTGGTTTGCTCATAAGTATGGCTATAGAAACTTTGAAGTTGGAGATACATCGGTAAACTTCTTACCTGTTGATTTCTTAATGATGGGCGAGAGCTATCATAATAATCATCATAAATATGGCTCAAGGCCTAATTTTGGTGGCATTCGGTGGCATGAAATCGACCCTACGTATGTGGTTATGCGCATCCTGGACAAAGTGGGTGTTATCAAGCTGGCCAGACAAAAAGAAATCGTTTTAGAGCGTATAAAGAAGGCGGCATAAGATTGATAAGAGGAAATCCGATTTTAATCCATATCTTTGACAGAATAAATTTATAACAAATCACAATGAAAGAAGGAACAGTAAAATTCTTTAACGAAACCAAAGGATTCGGTTTTGTAAAAGAAACGTCTTCAGGACAAGAGTATTTCGTACACGTATCAGGTCTTGTAGATCAGATTCGCGAAAACGATTCAATCACTTTTGAATTGAAAGAAGGAAAAAAAGGTTTAAATGCAGTCAACGTTCGCGTTGCTAATTAATAAAACTATTTTTCAAACAAGAGCCCCGATTCATCGGGGCTCTTTTGTTTTATAGCGGTTATAGGAAATACTTTTTGCTGAAAGGACCATCGATCAACAGAAACGTCCTTGTATTCTCGGCTCTATTTTCAAATGAAAAGCCCCGATCAACCGGGGCTTTTTGTCTTTAGTCAAATTGCTTTTTTTATAAACCTTTGCCGGTGGCAGCCCAATAGATTCCGCCATAGATGTGGTTTTGAAAGATATGATCGGAGTACGTCAAGGGAATATGCCCCAGAGCAGTATAAAATGCACGTCCTCCATCATACGGATGATACCATGAAATTGGATGAAAACTACCCATACCTTTTCCTTCATTCTCACCCCATTTTGCATAAGGATTATACGATTTTTCATCTACCGATAAAAGGAACTTCAAGTCGTCTGCTTTGCGAGCGCTAAACTCATACCACTCATCCGTCCACAAAAGTTTTGCAGGAAACCGTTCCATGCCAGGGAAATTAGTGTTCTCCACGTTAAGATAAGCGGTCTGATTTTGGGGATGAATTTTAAACATCATGCCCACCATCCTGGTATACCAGGGCCATTCATACTCGGTATCCGATGCACTGTGAATCCCCACAAAGCCTTTGCCCGCGCGAATGAATTTTTCGAAAGCGGCCTGCTGTTCATCATTCAAAATATTGCCGGTGGTGTTTAGGAAAATAATAACGGCATAACCTTCCAGTGCCTTGTCATTAAAGATCGCTGCATTTTCATGCCAGTCTACTGTAAAGTGATGTCGATTGGCCAATTGACGAATGGCGGCTACTCCTTCATGTATCGATTCATGATGAAAGCCATCTGTTTTTGTGAAGAGCAATGCTTTGAACTGCTGAGAGAAAGAGGCAGTAAAAACAAAAGACAGAAGGAAGAGCATTAAATTCTTGATGGTTACTTTTTGCATGGTTGAAATTGATTTGGTATTAAGTTAATATTTTCATCACAGGTGCAGGTCGTGGGTTTATATGAATGGTAAAATTGGGATGATCTTTAGTGAAACCACCATCACCTATTTTCTTATGTGGCCAGTATAATTTTGGTAAATAGTTTCCAAAATGCTAAGTATTATTGTCAAGGAATAAGACACTAATCTTAAGTTAACTATGAAAAATACAGTGTTGTTACTAGTCATCACCATGACACTACCTTTCATATTATCGGCACAAAAAGGAAATGGCTTTGCTGTTCAAACCAAAGTTGAACAGGGTGTTGTGGAAGGATTGTACGATACAAAAACGGGTCTTCAGCACTATTTTGGAATTCCCTTTGCCAAACCACCGGTGGGTGACTTGCGATGGAAAGCGCCACAACCTCCTGATAACTGGAAAGGTGTTTTATCAACTAAAGACTTCGGCCCCAGGCCTGTTCAAGGCATTGTTTTTGGCGATATGAATTCCCGTTCCAACGGATTAAGTGAAGATTGTCTTTATTTAAATGTGTGGACACCAGCCAAACGCAACACCACCGGGCTTCCCGTGCTGGTCTATTTTTTCGGAGGAGGTTTTGTTGCCGGTGATGGATCGGAGCCGAGATATGACGGTGCCAGTATGGCTAAGAAAGGTATCGTGGTGGTGACCGTAAACTATAGGTTAAATATTTTTGGATTCTTTGCTCATCCGGAACTTAGCAAAGAAGTACCTTATAAAGCTTCCGGAAACTATGGATTGCTCGATCAGCATGCCGGATTAAAATGGGTACAAAAGAACATCGCAGCGTTTGGTGGTGATCCTAAGAAAGTGACGATAGCAGGAGAGTCGGCCGGATCTATTTCGGTGAGTGCACAGATGGCATCCCCATTATCTAAAAATCTAATTGCTGGTGCTATTGGAGAGAGTGGTGCGGCTATCAATCCAACGCTGGCTCCGGTGCCCCTGGCGGAAGCAGAGAAGACCGGACTTGAGTTTGCTGAAAATGCCGGATATACCACGCTGGCACAACTAAGAGCCTTGAGCACGCGCGAGATCTATGAGATTTATAATGAATCAAAGCGATTTGGGTTTCCCACCGTAGTGGATGGATACTTTTTTCCTAAAACCCTTCCTGAAATTTTTAATGCGAAAGAGCAGGCACAAGTACCACTGTTATTAGGTTGGAACTCAGCCGAAATTCCAGGTGGGGCATTCATGCAAGGATTGCCAAACACCGAAGAGAATTTTGTTAAGAAAGTAAAAGAAGCATACCCCAATGACCACACGGAAGTATTGAAACTTTATCCTCATGGATCAGAGAAGGAAATTGAATGGGCTGCCACGAACTTAGCCTCCGATCGTTTCATTGCCTACAGTACATGGAAATGGTTTGACCTTCACAGGAAGAACAGCAGCAAACCTGTCTACCGCTATTTGTATAGCAAACTCAGACCAGTGCTTGTGGATAATAATTTAGCATCAGGACTGGCCGGAGGAACGGTGCAAGGAGGACCTAAAATGCCAGAAGCCATAGGCGCTCCTCATGCGTGTGAGATTGAATACTGCATGGGCAATCTTGATCTGGTAAAAGATTATGCATGGACAAAAGATGATTACACGGTTTCTGAAACGATGCTTAGCTACTTTGCTAATTTCATCATCAAAGGAAACCCTAATGGAGATAAACTTCCCGAGTGGCCGGCAACAAAACCAAACGATACCACACCTCCGGTCATGATCATCGACACGCAATCAAAATCAGTTGACGCAAAAGACGATGCCCGTTATTTATTTTTGGATAAAGCGTATAAGAATAATTAAGTTTTACCCCGAGGGAAAAACACGGAGGGACACCAGGCTAAACTCGGTGTCCCTCTGTGTTGAATTCCTCAGTATTCTTTGAGGTAAAGAATCATCGAGTTTGATATTGCCCCAACAACTTACCCAACGAGCGCTAACACATAATCATAGATAGCACTCACAAATCCAATCGCCACAATACCTGCGAAGCAGATGGAAAGGGCGAGCTTCTCATATCCGGTAGATGCTAAGTTGGGAATTGGCGTTTCGTTTTTATTGATGAACATGGCCTTCACCACCATCAGATAATAGTAGAGTGACACAGTAGCATTCAACACGGCAATAAGCACGAGGATATACATGCCTTTCGATGCGGCAGCTGTGAATAAAAAGAACTTACCAAAGAATCCCGCTACTGGAGGAATGCCCGCTAAAGAGAACAAAGCCAACAACATGATCAGGCTTAATCTTGGATTCGTGGAATAAAATCCATTAAAGTCATCCATGTTTTCTTTACCAGTATTGTTCGTTACAATGGAGAGTACACCAAACACAGCCAGATTTGAAAGTGAGTAGATCAGCATGAAATATACAATGGTAATCATTCCCAAAGCATCATTGTTCACAAAGCCTAACATCATAAAACCAGCTTGTGTGATGGATGAGAATGCTAAGAATCGTTTCAGATTCTTTTGACGCAGTGCGAATAAGTTACCGATTACCATTGTAGTGATGGATAGGAAGTAAGCAGTCATCGTCCATACTTTGGGTTGCGAACCGAATACGCGATACAATACCAGTGTGAGTGTAAATAAGGCAGCGCCTTTAGAAACTACGGAAAAATAGGAAGTAACTGGCATAGGCGAACCTTCATACACATCGGCTGTCCACAAGTGGAAAGGAACCAATGAAAGTTTGAAGCCTAATCCTGCAATGAAGAAGATCAATGCAAGAATCGACAAGGTACTGGCATCGGTCAGTAAAGTCATTTCTGAAAAGTGAAGTGTTCCATACACACCATACATGAGTGAAAGTCCGAAGAGCAATACGGCTGATGATACTGCAGATGACATCAGTAGTTTGATGCCTGCTTCTGCCGAACGTCTCAGATTTTTATCAAAGGCGGCTAATATGGTAAGTGGGAGTGTGGCGAGTTCAAGTCCGAGGTAGAGCATGAGAAAATCTCCCGATGAAATCATGAAGTACATGCCGATCAGGGTAGAGAAAATCAACAAATAGAATGCACCCGTCTTGGATTGGTTTTCTGGTTTGTTCAGCCATCCGGTAGATTGCAACAAAACGATCAGTGTGGAAACATTAAGAATGTTCTTGAGAAACATGCGCAGTTCATCGTTGATGTACATGCTGCCAAACAAGGTGGTATTCTCTGAAGGAAAAAATCCTATCATGGTGATGATCGCAAAGAAGATAATGGTGAAGTTGATGACAGCTCGTTTATTCTCTTTCTCGGATAAGTCAGCAATGAGTTCATACAAGACCATGAAGGTCAGTAAGACTTCGAGGCGCATGATGGATAGGGTGGACCAGTTCATGATTTCAGTTCGTTAAGGTTTGAATCATCTGAGCAAGTGGTTGGCGGATCAGATCCGATAACCAGAAAGGGGTCAGACCAATAATGGCAATGGCGATGACAAGGGTTACGCCACTGATTTTTTCAAACCACTGGGCATCCTTCAGCTCAAGATAATGACTGTTGGTAATTGGACCCAGTAATAAAGTGCCTACCACTCTTAAAAT
>JANOUH010000497.1:0-3783 GCA_031416795.1 Cytophagales bacterium
AGTAGCCAAGTGGATAGCCAACATCATGTGCGGAGGCGACCTCACCTCACCACAGGAAGTAACAGAACAATATTTATTAGATCTGGAGCGCGAAGCTTTTTTGTCATTGACAGGCGAGAAGAAAACGCTGGAGAGAATTCAGGCGATATTGACGGGAGGGAAACCTTTGAGGAATTAATTGACAGTTGACAAAAGGGCAATTGACAAACTAAGTAGGCAGTAGGCAAAGGCAGTAGGCAAGAAATTGAGCAAAGCGATGAGTTTGAATCAAAGTTTTAGGGATTTGACTGTGTATAAGAAAGCTTTCGAGTTGGCTATGGAAATATTTGAGTTATCGAAATCATTTCCTAAAGAAGAACGGTATTCATTAACGGATCAGATCAGAAGATCATCACGTGGTGTTTGTAGTTGTATTGCAGAAGCGTATAGAAAAAGAAATTACCCGGCCTATTTTGTGAGTAAGTCATCGGATGCGGATATGGAGAACAGTGAAACTCAGGCGTGGCTTGATTTCGCGCATGCCTGTAATTATGCAGACACAACTGTATATGCAGATTTGGTAATTAAATCTGAAGAAGTTGGCCGAATGCTTAACCACATGGTGGAGCATCCTGAAAAATATGTAAGACAGAAAGAAAAAATTACGGAGCACTAACAATTGCCTACTGCATTTGCATATTGCCTACTTTAATTAAATATGAATTAAAAACACACAACCAAAATGGACGCATACATAGTAGCCGGTTTTCGCACAGGAGTTGGAAAAGCAAAAAAGGGAGGGTTTCGTTTTACACGCCCCGATGATCTTGCTGCCGAGGTGATCAAACACCTGGTGAAATCTATTCCGGGTTTGGAAAATAAAATGGTGGACGATCTGATTGTAGGTAATGCTGTGCCCGAAGCAGAGCAAGGTATGCAGATGGGTCGCATGATTTCATTGTTGGCCCTTGGCATAGACACACCCGGTATGATCGTGAATCGCTATTGCGGATCTGGTGTGGAGACGATCGCTATTGCGAGTCATCGTATACAAGCCGGTCAGGCGGATATTATTATTGCTGGAGGAACGGAATCAATGTCGCTCGTGCCTACTATGGGATTTCGCACGGCACTGAATTATGAAATAGCAAAAAACAATCCCACGTATTACACGAGCATGGGCTTGACAGCAGAAGAAGTTTCTAAGCAATTCAAAATCACACGCGAAGAGCAAGATCAGTTTTCCTATGAATCGCATATGAAAGCAGCAGCTGCGTGGAAGGATGGAAAATTCAAGGACGAAGTCGTTCCCATCACCGTGAAAGAAACGTACGTGGATGAGAGCATGAAAAAGAAAACGCGTGAGTTTGTGATGGCCACCGATGAAGGCATTCGCACAGACACTACGGTAGAAGGACTTTCTAAATTGAAGCCGGTGTTCGCTGTTGGCGGATCTGTTACCGCGGGTAACTCCTCACAAACTTCGGATGGTGCCGCTTTTGTGGCCGTGATGAGTGAGCGCATGGTGAAGCAATTGAATCTAAAGCCTATCGCACGCATGGTAAGTTATGCAACCGCTGGTGTTGATCCACGCATCATGGGTATTGGCCCGGTAGCTGCAATACCAAAAGCATTGAAGATTGCCGGATTAAAACTCGATGATATTGATTTGATCGAATTGAACGAAGCCTTCGCAGCACAATCATTGGCAGTAGTAAAAGAACTCGGCATCGATCGCAAAAAATTAAATGTAAATGGGGGCGCGATTGCAGTAGGTCACCCATTAGGTTCATCCGGTGCACGTTTGTCCGTGCAGTTATTCAATGAACTCCGCAGACAAAATAAAAAATATGGCATGGTGACTGCGTGCGTTGGTGGAGGACAGGGAGTGGCGGGAATTTATGAATTACTCAATTGACAGTTGACAACGTGCAATTGACAATTATTGTCAACTGCCTTTTGTCAATTGTCAACTTTTCAAACTAAGGAGTCAAAAATTTAATCACAAAGAAAAAATGGCAACAGAGGTTACAACAAAACAAGCAATCAAAGGAGGCGAGTTCCTCATTCGTGAAACAGAAGCACATGAAATTTTTATTCCTGAAGAATGGAGTGAAGAGCAGAAGATGATCGCACAAACCTGTCGCGATTTTATTTCGCAGGAAATATTACCGCGCCTGGATGAAATTGATTCCATGAAAGATCCGAAGCTGATGCCATCATTATTGGATAAGGCTGGCGCATTGGGATTGTTGGGAACATCGGTTCCTGAAAGTCTTGGTGGATTTGGCATGTCATTCAACACGACCATGCTCGTGGCCGAAGCATTGGGTGCGAGTTATTCTTTTGCTGTGGCGTATGGAGCACACACCGGAATTGGCACACTTCCTATTTTATATTACGGAACCGAAGAACAAAAGAAAAAATATGTTCCCAGGCTGGCGACTGGCGAATGGAAAGCATCGTATTGTTTAACCGAACCAGATTCAGGTTCTGATGCCAACAGCGGAAAAACCAAGGCAACATTGACTGCCGATGGAAAGCATTACATCATCAACGGCCAGAAGATGTGGATCACCAACGGTGGCTTTGCGGATCTGTTCATTGTGTTTGCGAAAATTGATAACGACAAAAATCTTACGGCTTTTATTGTAGAGAAAACATTTGGTGGCATCACCATGAATGAAGAAGAGCGCAAGATGGGTATCAAAGGATCATCGACACGCCAGATCTTTTTCAACGATTGTAAAGTGCCTGTGGAAAACATGCTTTCAGAAAGAGAGAACGGTTTTAAGATTGCCGTAAACGTGTTGAACATAGGTCGCATCAAATTAGGATCAGGCGCTGTGGGCGGATGCAAGGCTACGATCTCCACCGCAGTGAATTACGCCAAAGAGCGTAAGCAATTCGGAACTTCGATTGCCAACTTCGGTGCGATCAAACACAAGATTGCCGAAATGACTACGAAAGTATTTGCATCTGAATCAGCACACTACCGCGCAGGACAAAATATTGATGATGCGTATGATGTGTTGGTTGCCGGGGGCATGGAGCCAGGCAAAGCACGATTAAAATCACTCGAAGAATATGCGATCGAATGTGCCATTCTAAAAGTACATGGTTCAGAAGTGTTGGATTATGTAGTGGATGAAGGCGTTCAGATTTATGGTGGCATGGGCTACTCGGCAGAAGGTCCGATGGATCGCGCTTATCGCGATGCCCGTATCAATAGAATCTTCGAAGGTACGAACGAAATCAACCGCATGCTCACCATCGACATGCTGATGAAGCGCGCTATGAAAGGAACACTGGATCTGATGAATCCCGCCATGGCGGTTCAAAAAGAACTGATGGCCATTCCTGATTTTGGAGCGAGTGATGACACTGCATTGTTCGCCAAAGAAAAGAAAGCATTGCGCAATCTGAAGAAAGCGGGCCTTATGGTTTCAGGGGCGGCCGTGCAAAAGTTCATGATGAAACTTTCTGATGAACAAGAAGTGCTTATGAACCTGGCCGATATGCTCATTGAAGGATACGTGGCCGAGTCAACTATCTTGCGCGTAGAAAAAATGATTAGCATCCGTGGTGAGAAAGGTTGCGAGATTGAAAAAGAAATGGCTGTCATTTATTTGCATCATGCGATTGAGAAAGCAGCATCGGCAGCGAAAGAAGCCATTTACGCTTTCGCGGAAGGTGATGAGTTGCGTTTCATGATGCTGGGATTAAAGCGCTTCACTAAAATAGATGCTTATAATTTGAAAGAAGCCAGACGCAAGGTGGCAAACCATGTGATTGCAAAAGGTG
>JANOUH010000498.1:0-5294 GCA_031416795.1 Cytophagales bacterium
TAGCCAAAGTAAAATTTCCAGCGTCATTTATAGAGAAGTATCAGCCGATAGAAACGAAGGTTATCCATCCAGAAAATTTTTGGCAATGGTTGAATCAGTATCCGTATTGAATTACTAAACGAACAAAAAGCAAACCATGAAAAAAATATTTATTCTAAGCACACTTCTTTTTGCAACGATGCTGGCACACCAGGGCTTCGCGCAAAGCAAACTCACCGACAGCCTAAAAACAGTGCTGGCCGCAACCACCAACCCTACTGAGCGATTCAACTTACTTGTCAAGATCTTAGAAAACGAAGAAGCCTATCAAGTAAATCAAATAGACTCTTCGGCTTGTGCGGAGTTGCTACGAATTGCCCAGAGTGAAAAAAACGATGCCATGCTGGCCACCAGTTATAATTGGATTGGATATTACCTAGCGAAGAATAAAGGCGACAATGCCGCGGCTCTGGAATACTATTATAAAGCCTTACCGTTGGCAGAAAAAGTGAATGATAAAAGAAGAATTAGTTCGTTGTGTTTTGACATGGCAGGGTTGTACGGAGCCGTTCTTCGAAACAGGCAAGAATATTTGAAATATACACGTAGGGGTGGTAGAAACTTGCCTGACAAATCTTCTCCCAAGTATGATTATATGTTGATTCAATATCAGCGAAATATGGCCGACTATTTTTTGGGGACAGATAAATTGGATTCAGCAGAATACTATGGGCTGGCTTTTTCTGAAACCAGCAAGCGGCTGCGCGCTACAATCTTTATGATACAGGCGATGGCTTTCAATGCCAATCTAAATGTAAAACTAGGCAAGAATGATAAGGCAGAACATTTTTTTAAAGAAGCGCTCACCATCGAGGAATCCTTGAAGTCTAGGCGCGGGGGTGGTTTTCAGGGTAGTTATGCGAATTTTTTAATTGATAATCGAAGGTTTCAAGAAGCCAGTTTTCTAATTCAACAATTCTGGTCGCGAACGAGCACAAGCAATAATCCAAATTTAGAATTGCAGGCAGCAAGCTTAAAAAGGAAGTTGTTTGAAAAACAGAATCTAACAGATAGTGCCTACTTCTATTTGAAAGCTGAGATTAAGATAAGAGACGTAATTTTTAATCAGAACAATCAGAACATTGTACAAGCATTAGCTTTTAAAGAGCAGATGCGTGGCATCGAAGAAGAAGGCAGGAAGGCCGCTTACCAAACCCAATTAACACTATATGCATCACTTGGGGGCTTAGGCATATTTTCAATTATTGCTTTGCTGCTTTACAGGAACAACCTGAGCCGAAAAAAAGCAAATGAGGTTTTGCAAAAACAAAAATCCGAAATTGAAATTCAAAAGAAAAATGTGGAGCATGCTTTGGTCGAATTAAAATCCACCCAATCCCAACTCATCCAATCCGAAAAGATGGCGAGCCTGGGTGAACTCACTGCCGGCATTGCCCATGAAATTCAAAACCCATTGAACTTTGTCAATAATTTTTCTGAAGTGAATGCGGAGCTGATCAAAGAGATTCAAGACGAAAGACGAAAGACGCAAGACAAGCGCGATGAGAAATTGGAGGATGAACTGTTGAATGATATTGCTCAAAATCAAGAGAAAGTCCTTCATCATGGCAAACGTGCCGATGCCATCGTGAAAGGAATGCTTCAGCACAGTCGCAGCAGCAGTGGACAAAAAGAGCTAACGGACATCAACGCGTTAGCTGATGAATATTTACGATTAGCGTATCATGGTTTACGTGCGAAAGACAAATCATTCAATGCCACGTTGAATACCGATTATAATCAGACAATTGGTAACATCAATATCATTCCACAGGATATTGGCAGAGTGATTTTAAATTTAATCAACAACGCGTTCTATGCAGTTAATGAGAAGCATAAAGCTGAAAGCGGAAAGCCTAAAGCGGAAGGTGTGAGCTATGAACCTACGGTATCAGTAAGCACAAAAAAGGAAGGCAACAAAGTGTTGATCTCAGTTAAAGACAACGGCAACGGCATCCCTCAAAAAATACTGGATAAAATTTTTCAGCCCTTCTTCACAACCAAACCAACTGGGCAGGGAACCGGACTTGGCTTATCGCTGAGTTATGATATCGTGAAAGCGCATGGAGGAGAGTTGAAGGTGGAGACGAAAGATGGCGAGGGAAGCGAGTTTATTATTCAGTTGACTATCTAAAGTAATTTCCGAGAATCGTTCTCGGAAATTCAAAAGCTTAATAGCTTAATTCATTTAATAAACTGATCATGAGGAAGCTTCTTAAAAACCAACCCAAGTTATTAGAGCAGGTATCCGAAATAATTGTTGCTGCCAGAAACGCTGTTGTTCGCAATACGAACCATACAATAGTTATGACTTACTATTTGGTAGGTATGCGGATTGTAGAACATGAGCAGTCAGTCAAAACCAGAGCCCAGTATGCAAAAACTACACTTTCATCTTTGAGCCAAAAGCTAAGAAAAAGATTTGGCAAAGGTTACTCTGTAGATAATCTGGAGAATATGCCTAAACTCTATCTGGTATATTCAATTTCCGAGAACCGTTCTCGGAAATTGAAAGTAACAAAGGGTAAAGGGCTTTTCATTCCTGTATTTACTCTTGGCTGGTCGCACTATCTTATACTTTGCCGTATAAAAGATGAGGCGGAAAGAAAATTTTATGAAATAGAGGCTACTAATAATGATTGGAACTTAGAAGAGCTTCAACGCCAGTTAAATGCTGCACTCTACGAAAGATTAGTATTGAGCAAAAACAAGAAGAAGATTACCGAGCTTTCCAAAAAAGGGCAAATCATCAAACAACCAAAAGACATTATAAAGAACCCACTCATTCTTGAGTTTCTAGGTTTGGAAGAAAAACCATTTTATTCCGAAACAGATTTAGAGACTGCCATTATCAATCAAATAGAAAAATTTATGCTTGAGCTTGGCAAAGGTTTTTTCTTTGGCGGAAGACAAATACGGTTTTACGTTTGATGAAAAGCATTTCTTTGTTGATTTAGTATTTTATAATCGCTTGCTTAAGTGCTTTGTAATAATTGACCTTAAAATTGGCGAACTTGAACATGCCGATTTAGGGCAAATGCAGATGTATGTAAACTACTACGACAGAAAAGTAAAAGATAAAACCGAAAATCTAACTATTGGAATCATAATTTGTAAAAATAAAAAAGATGCGATTGTAGAAATCACGTTGCCCGAAAATCAGAAGCAAATTTTTGCAAGCCAATATAAATTGTATCTGCCATCGAAAGCTGCATTGAAAAAATTGATTGAAAAATGAATTAGCCACATGAAGTCATTTCTAAAAACAATACTGATTTTGCCGGCATTCCTTCATGCTCAGCAGGAGACAGTTGATAGCTTGAAGCGGGCCTTGCAAAATACAGCCAATGATACCATTCGTATAGATATTTATTCGAATCCGGCAGAGTTTTATCAAAATACTGACTACGATAGTTCATTGTTATATACAGACAACGTATTACAGCATGCAAGAAGACTGAAAAAAAATAACCGAAGCAGCTATGATATTGTAAAAGCGCATGGTGGAGAGTTGAAGGTGGAGACGAACGAGGGTGAGGGTTCAGAATTCATTATTCAGTTGCCTATTGTCTGAATCATCGAGAGTCATTGATTCCAGATTTGTAATATTTTACAAATATGGAGTTTAACTCCATATTTTATTATTTTTACAAAAATGGACTTGCTATGATTGCCAGACAAATTCTTCCGGAAGCGAAACATGCCCTTACGCAATTCAGGGCGTTGTGTATTACCGGCCCCCGGCAAAGCGGTAAGACTACGCTTGCCAGGCTGCTCGCCAAAAATAAACCGTATGTAAATTTCGAAAACCCATCTGTTCAACATGATGCCGAACTGGATCCTCAGGCATTTCTGAAACAATATAAAACCGGAGCCATCCTCGATGAAGTACAGCGCGCCCCACTTATTTTCCGTTACCTGCAGGAAATTTTGGACAAGAACCGGACTCGCGGTCAGTTTATTCTTACTGGTTCCAATAATTTTCTATTACAAGAACAGGTGTCGCAATCGCTGGCCGGACGCGCGGGATATCTTTCACTACTGCCATTAAGTTACGCTGAATTGCAAAACGCAAAGTTGGATGTTGCTGATGTTAACCGCCACATCTTGACAGGCGGCTATCCTGAAATCTGGAATGAAAAACTGGTGGCAGATACCTGGATCAAAAGTTACGTGCAAACCTACGTGCAGCGCGATGTGCGGCTCATTCGCAATATTTCAAACCTGGCGCTATTTACACGGTTCATTCAATTGTGCGCTACGCATGCCGGGCAAATACTCAATCGTGATGAGCTGGCTCGGCAAACTGGCGTGGATACCAAAACAGTTTTGTCGTGGCTTGGATTATTAGAAAATAGTTACATCATTTTTCTGCTTCAACCCTGGCACAACAATTTAAACAAGCGAATAGTAAAGAGCCCGAAGCTTTATTTTTATGATACCGGTTTGCTTTGTCACTTGCTGGGATTGAAAAGCGTAACCGCATTAAAGGCGAGCAGGCAATATGGTTTCTTATTTGAGAATTGGGCAATCAGTGAAGTAAAGAAGAACAGATGTAATGCAGGCCAAAACGATGGCCTATATTATTTCAGGGATAACGTAGGCAATGAAATAGATTTGATTACTGAAAAAAATGGAGAACCCTTTGCCATTGAAATAAAGGCTTCCATGAATGTTAAGCCGGCAATGCTTCAAGGATTGAATTTTTGGCAAAAATATCAGCCGGTTGGTCATTCAGTATTGCTACATGCTGGCAAAAAAAATGAAGTGGTGAATGAACGTTTGGGAATAATACCATGGACTGAAGTTGCAAGCATGTAGTTAGAAAAAACATAAAGTAGTGCACGTTGAAAAAGACACCAACAATGAATAAAATGAAATCAACGCTTAAAATACTCCTCCTTGTTTTGCTGCCTTTATGGGCAAATGCCCAGCAAAGCAAAGTTGATTCTGCTATTCTTTTACGCAATAAAAACATTGGGTTTACGCACACGGTAACTGCTAAGACTTCATATTCAGATAGTTTACAAAATTTATTGCATGATCTTCCTGATGACACAGCAAAAGTAATTGTGTATGAACAATTAACCGGTTACTATTCTACTTCGTGGCCCGATAGTTCTATTCATTTTGCTAAAGAAGGACTTAAACTTGCAAATAGATTGAACTTGCCCTTAAGACAAATCACACTTCATCAAGCAATGTCGATAGCTCTAGGTGAAAGAGGTAATTTTTCCTTGAGCCTGGAGCAGGCA
>JANOUH010000499.1:0-27922 GCA_031416795.1 Cytophagales bacterium
GGATTCAGCCTTGCATTCGGTGACTCCATTGGTGGATTTATTGGAAATCCTGCATCCTTCTTTATGTTCCAGCATGTGCTAGATGGAAAGCCATGGTCGCTTGCACCTACTATTCCGTTGGTGTTGTTTGCTTTCTTCCAGTTGAAGTTCGCCATCATCACTCCAGCCTTGATCACCGGAACATTTGCTGAGCGAGTTCGCTTCAAGTCATATATTATTTTCTTAGTCCTGTTCTCACTTTTCATCTACGCACCACTGGCGCACATGACCTGGCATCCTGATGGATTCCTTTTCAAGTTAGGCGTGCTTGACTTTGCCGGTGGTACAGTGGTACACATGTCTGCTGGTTTTGCTGCCCTTGCTGCATCAATCTATTTGAGAAATAAATCCGAGATCAAAGTAGCAATTTCTCCTGCCAACATTCCATTTGTGCTTTTAGGCACCGGCTTGTTGTGGTTCGGCTGGTTCGGATTTAATGCAGGAAGTGCTTTAGGTGCTGGTCCATTAGCGGCTTCTGCTTTTGCCACTACCAATACAGCCTCGGCTGCTGCCGGATTGTGCTGGGTATTAATAGATGCCGTGCGTGGCAAGAAGCCTTCGGCTCTTGGTTTTTGTATCGGTGCCGTAGTGGGTCTGGTAGCGATTACACCTGCCGCTGGTTTTGTAACGATTCCTTCCAGCTTATTCATCGGTACGATTGCCGCCATCATCAGTAACGTAGTCGTTCATTGGAAATCTAAAACTTCATTGGAAGATACACTGGATGTATTCCCTTGCCATGGCGTGGGTGGTGCAGTAGGTATGGTGATGACCGGCTTATTAGCCAACACCGCTGTCAATGCAGCCAACACTACAGGCAATGGCTTACTCTTCGGTGAATTTAATCTCTTCAAAGTTCACATGATTGCGCTCGTGCTTGCACTCGCCTTTATCATTGCAGGCTCCTTCCTGATTTTGAAGATTACCGATTTGATTTCACCGATGACGGTCAGCAGTGAAGAGAAATTGATTGGTTCAGATTTCAGCCAGCATGGAGAAAATATGCATCCCGCTGAAATTAAAACAGCAGCAGCTGCTGCCTGATAAAATCACCAAAGCGTCCCGGAGGGTGTGAGATACCCGGCCGGGTCCACTTTAGCTTATTGTTTAAAAAAACACACACAAAATTATGAAAAATTATACACTGAATTTGATGCGAATAAGTCTTGCACTAATGCTTGTAATGAGCAGTAATCTTTCTTTCGCTCAGGATAATATAGTAGTAGCCTCTATTGCCAAGCCGGTTGCTAATGATGAAAAAATAGTAACGGAAGGTGATGCGCTTGAAGAAAAAAAAGAGAAAGAAGAAGCTGAGGATGGAAAATTTTCTGTCAGCGGCTACCTTGATACGTACTACTTCACCAACTTCAACAAACCAGCAAGTCGCGATAACATGGGCCAGTCAGGCGTAGGCCGTGGTTTCGACAGACGTGTTGATCAATTCCAGTTGGGCATGGTTCAAACGGTATTGAAATACACCAACAGTAAATCTGAAATGGTTGCCGACCTTGCCTTCGGCCCAAGTGCTCAATATGGTAACTATGGTAACGTGCCTGTAATGGCACCAGCTTATGGCTATGCCATCGGAAATGATACATGGAGTTCAGTAATTATTAAGCAAGCGTACTTCAAGTATAATGCTACTGATAAACTTTCATTCATTGCCGGGCAATTTGGTACACACATTGGCTATGAATACATCGATGCACCGCTTAACTTTTTCTACTCGATCAACCACACGTTCAATAGTGGGATCCCTTTCTATCACACCGGTGTAAAAGCTACTTATGCATTTAGCGACAAGGTGTCGTTGATGGTAGGTGGCGTAAATGGATTTGATTATTTGCATGACAACAACCGCGCAAAAGGCGTTATCAGTCAGCTTTCATTAGTACCTGCCGAAGGCCTGAGCGTTTATCTGAACTTCATCAGCTCAAATGAATCCAATGCAGATGCTCAGGGAAAAACTCCTTCCGGAAATTTTACGGTGTATGATTTAAATGGTGGATACCAGGCAACCGAAAAACTATTCATCGGTTATTGGGCCATGTATGGAACTCAGAAAGGTACTCTTGGTGCACCGGGCACATTTATTCCAGCTGATGGAAACGTAGATGAGAAGAAAAGCTGGTATGGTGCCAACTTATATTTGATCTATGCATTTTCTGATGTTTTCAGCTTAGGATTCAGAGGTGAACATTTCGATAACAAAGATGGAGCGAGAGGTTTGCGCAATGTGGACGGCACAGGTCAGGCCATAGGTGCAACGGCTAACACATTTACATTGACAGGTTCATTCACATTGGCTGATGGACATCTTTTGTTGAAGCCTGAATTGAGAATGGACGCTTTCAATAAATTAAGCGGAACAGGAAATGAATCGTCTCAACAATTCATGGACGCCAATGGAAACTATACCAAGAATGGTCAGACTACCCTCGGTATGGCTGCGATTTATAAATTCTAATAATTAAAAAATCTTTAAACATTTAATCGATCTACCCATGTCAAAGTCAAAACTTGAGTATATCTGGCTGGATGGTTATCAACCCACTCAAAGCCTTAGAAGCAAAACTAAAATTGTTAAGAATTTTGATGGAACATTAGATGGCTGCCCGGTGTGGTGTTTCGATGGAAGCTCAACAGAACAAGCGCCTGGCGGTTCATCAGATTGCTTGCTGGAACCCGTAGCCATTTTTCCTGATCCGGCACGCAAGGATGCTTTTCTTGTCATGTGCGAAGTATTAAGTCCTGATGGCACACCGCACCCTACCAATGGTCGCGCAACAATTAAAGATGATGATCGTGATTTTTGGTTTGGATTTGAACAGGAATATTTCCTTTGGAATCCTGCAACAAATAAACCATTGGGCTTTCCTGAAAATGGTAATCCTGAGCCTCAAGGTCCTTACTATTGCTCAGTGGGTGCAAAGAATGCTTTTGGTCGTCATATCATTGAAGAACATTTGGATTATTGTCTTGAAGCAGGCATCAACGTAGAAGGAATCAATGCCGAAGTTGCTCCGGGCCAATGGGAGTTTCAGGTTTTTGCCAAAGGTGCAAAAGAAGCGGGCGACCAGGTGTGGATAGCACGTTATTTACTGGAGCGCACAGCCGAAATGCATGGTGTTTCTATTAACTGGCATTGCAAACCCCTTGGCCAAACAGATTGGAATGGTTCAGGTATGCACGCTAACTTCTCCAACTCGATGTTGAGAGAATGCGGCTCACGTGATATCTATGAACAAATCTGCCAGGGCTTTGCTCCTTTTATTAAAGAACACATTGAGGTGTATGGAGCTGATAACCACTTGCGCCTTACAGGCAAGCACGAAACGCAATCCATCGATCGGTTTTCATATGGAGTGTCAGATCGTGGTGCATCCATCCGCATTCCGATCGCTACGGTAGAAAATGAATGGAAAGGATGGCTGGAGGACCGCAGGCCAAACTCATCGGCTGACCCTTATAAAGTGGCAGCTAGAATTATCACCACCGTTAAACTTGCCTCAGAAGGCGTAATGGTGAGCGTGAACGGAAACGGAAGAGGGAGGTAGACTCTTTCCGCCAGTGGGTGAACACGGAAAGAGGAGCGCAAGCTCCTCTTTTTTTGGCGTACATGGAAAGTTCGGTTTTGCTTACATTTGTTTTTGAATTTCAAAATCAATGGAAGCCTACGGTAAAATACTTCTGATTGCCATGCCCGCATTTCTGCTGCTGGTGTTGTTCGAAAAATGGTATGGCTGGTACAAAGGCCATGATACCGTTCCGGTTAGCGATATGATTTCATCGCTGAGCTCGGGCATCACTAATGTGACAAAAGATGTTTTGGGATTAAGTGTTGCGATCATCTCCTACGGATGGCTCACAAACAAAGTAGCCATCACACAAATCGATTCGGGTTGGCTCACCTATGTGATTGCTTTCATAGCACTCGATTTTGCCGGCTATTGGGTACACCGCATTTCGCATGAGTATAATTTGTTTTGGAACAATCACATCATCCATCATAGCAGTGAAGAGTATAATCTTGCCTGTGCATTGCGCCAAAGTATTTCATCGATTGTAAGAATTTTTGCCATCTTCCTGTTGCCGGCAGCCTTGTTGGGAGTGCCTCAGCAAGTGATCGGCATTATTGCACCGTTGCATTTATTCGCGCAGTTCTGGTATCACACACAGCATATCGGAAGAATGGGTTTTCTTGAATATATCATCGTTACCCCATCACATCATCGGGTGCATCACGCCATCAACCCGATTTATCTTGACAAAAATTACTCACAGATATTTATTATTTGGGATAAACTATTCGGCACCTTTCAGGAAGAAAAGGAAGACACTCCGGCAGTTTATGGAGTAACGCGCCCGGTTCGAACCTGGAATCCAATCAAAATAAATTTCATGCATTTATGGCTACTCATTAAAGATGCATGGCACGCACAAAGTTGGTGGGATAAACTGCGCATCTGGTTTATGCCCTTAGGATGGCGCCCTGCCGATGTGGCTAATAAATATCCAGTCTATAAAATCAATGATGTTTTTCATTTTGAAAAGTATAGTCCAAAAGTTTCATCGCCCATGCTCACCTGGTGCTGGGTGCAGATGTTTATGGTGCTTCTCTTTATCAGTTACCTCTTTGGTCATATAGCTACCATTGGCGCACCGGCTATGTTTGTTTATGGAGCCTTCGTTTTTTTATGTGTATATGCTTATACCGAATTGTTAGATAAAAATCGTTTTGCGTGGTTGTGGGAGAGCATGAAGAATGTATTGGGAATTTACATACTCATTCAACAAGGTGATTGGTTTGGCGCCAGTAATTATGTGCCGGTAATTCAGATCATACTGTTCGCCTATTTTATTTTATCAACAGCCATTACCAGTTGGTTGATCTATCAACAATCTGGAGAAAAGGTTGCCCAGGCTTAATAATAAATCATTTCTATCGTATCTTTCAATCATAGAATGAACCGTTTATGTTGCTCAAGTTATGGATGATTTACTAACGGCAGCCGCTCGGTTTATCAACACTACCTCCAGCCATATTTTTTTAACGGGCAAGGCAGGCACAGGTAAAACAACATTCCTTCGGAACATTGGTGAGATCACACATAAGAATTATATCGTAATAGCTCCAACGGGCATTGCCGCATTGAATGCCGGAGGAGTGACCATTCATTCACAATTTCTTTTGCCTCCGGTAACGTTCTTGCCAGATCGATCTTTGCCAGATGACATCACCGACAATGGAAGAGTACTCAATCAAAATGTGCTGGCGCGAAAACATCCGCTCAATAGCGCACGGAAAAAAGTATTGCGATCCATCGATCTATTAGTGATCGATGAAGTCAGTATGCTGCGTGCCGACTTACTCGATGCCATCGACTATCGCATGAAAGCAGCGCGTGGAAACTTCAGGCAAAGCTTTGGAGGCGTGCAGGTGTTGTTCATTGGTGATTTGTATCAATTGCCACCCGTAGTGAGAAATGAGGAACAGGAAATTTTAAGCCGCTATTATAACAGTGCCTGGTTCTATGAGGCAAAAGCATTGCAGAGCGATCCGCTTGTATATATTGAATTAGATAAAATATTTCGCCAGCACGATCAGGACTTTATCGACATATTGAATAACCTGCGAAACAACACGGTTACGAATCATGACATCGAAACATTAAACCAGCATTATAGAACTGAGGAGGAAATCAATAAGCTCAAAGAGATCATCACATTAACTACGCACAACTACAAGGCTGATGAATTGAATCAGAGAGAATTGAGAATTCTAGAAACACCTTCCCATCTTTTCGATGCTCATCTCGAAGGAGACTTTCCGGAAAGTATGTATCCGGTGATGTCGCAACTCGAGTTGAAGGAAGGAGCGCAGATCATGTTCATCCGCAACGATGCCACCGAAGAGAAAAAATACTTCAATGGCAAACTCGCCACGGTGAAGAAAATTTCTGACGATGGAATCATCGTAGAGATGGCAGGGAACCACGAAGAGTATTTGCTGGAAACGGTACGTTGGGAAAATAAAAAGTACACCGTTGAATCAGAGACCCACGATTTATCGGAAGAGGTAATCGGTGCATTCGAGCAATATCCGGTAAAATTAGCCTGGGCCATCACGGTACATAAGAGTCAGGGACTCACGTTTGACAAAGCCATCATTGATGTGGGCCAGGCTTTTGCCGATGGACAAGTATATGTTGCGTTGTCACGTCTTCGTTCATTAGATGGACTTGTGCTTCGAACGCGCATTCATACATCGGCAATCAGTACCGATAAACAGGTTGCCGCTTTTGCGCAAGCCAATCATCATCCTCATCTGCTGGATGATGTGATGAAAACGAAACAACGTATTTTTCTACGCCAACAACTTGAAAACACATTTGACTTTTCTTCTCTGCTTAAGGAAATTCAATACGTACAGAAAGATCAGGAAATAGAAGGCTTTGATGAAGAATCGATGAAACCGGTGCTTACTCAGATTGCTGAGGCTCTTGATGCACAACGGTCTAATACCGAAACCTTCAGAAGACAATTGGTTGACTTGTTAAACACAAACAATCCATCACAATTGCTGGAGCGTATCGCAAAAGGAAGAGAATATTATCGTGCCTTCTTGTTCAATCTCATGCGCATGTTGCTGGAACACCAGGAGGTAATGAAACAACAGAAACGCGTGAAAACATATGTAACACAATTGGGTGAATTGGATCAGGCGTTTAATAAAAAACTAGAAGAGGTTGACACCTCGTTGTTTCTCACCGAAGGCATTATGCAGGACCAGGCACAGTTTGATTTTAGTGTATTCACTAAGCAGAGAGTGGAGGAACGTGGCGCGATACTCGCAGAGATAAAAATCAACCAGGGTGATCAATCATCGCGTACCCGTAAGCGTAAGAAGGAGCGCAAGGTAAAGATCAAAAATGGTTTAAGCACGTTTGATATCACCCTGGAGATGTTCAACAAAGGAATGACAATTGATCAGATAGCGAAGGAGCGTGAACTCGTGCCGAGCACCATCGAAGGCCATTTGGGAAAAGCAATAGAAGCAAAGCGATTGGATATTTCGGCTTTGGTAAATGAAGCGGAACTAAATGAAATCACCGGTGTGATCGAACATTTGCCGACAGGATTTATTTCAAAAGATTTATATGATGGACTCAGAGGCAAGTATGGTTATGGTAAACTTCGAGCTGTGATGAGTCACTTGAAATCGCAACAAGACATTGTAAATTCTGATGAAGACTCATCGAATGGCGCTTAGTATTTTTTCAAAATTCACCCAATAAATATTTCCACTTCCATTCAGTGTGCTTTGATTCAGAGTTTTAATTTGTTCGTAAGAGGCTTTCGTTTCAAATGAGACAGGAAGGCCAGATCGTTCACTGGTAAAGAATAATATCTTTTTATCAGGACTTACATAAGGACAATAATCAAGTTTTGTTGAGTTCAAGAACGTTAAGTTTTTTGCCGGCAACCATTTGCCTTCATTATTTTTTAAGCTGATGTATAAATCACCACGACCTGTATCATCTTTTCGACCATAGCCAGTGAAGAGAATATATTTTTCATCAGCATCAACAAACGCATTGAATTCAAAGCCTTTTGAGTTGATGGCAGTATCCAGGGCTACTGGTTTTTCGAATTGACCATTTCTCCAGGCGGCAAGAAAAATATCTTCGCGGCCTACTCCATCTTTATATTGAGCAGTGAAATACAGATTGCCACTTTTTGCGATGGAAGGATAAAATTCATCCGTTTCCGTATTGACATGGGCGCCTAAATTTTTTGGTTCACCCCAGGTGTCACCATTTCGTTCCACCATCCAGATATCAAAATCTTTTGATTTACTTCCTTCAAGAGGCCTGTTGGATGCAAAGTATAATTTCTTTCCATCAGCACTAAGAGCTGGCTCAAGATCACTGAACTTACCTGCAAAGGAAACCACCTCTGGTTTCGACCAATCACCTCGTTTATCTTTTTTACTAACGACAATAGTTTGAAACGTGGATTGCGGTGTGGATATCGTATAATAAATCTCGTTGCCATCTGGCGATAGTGCAAAGTCGCGTTCATTGATGGATGTTGAAATAAATCCTTCCGCAAGGAGGGTAGCCTCAGCAGGAGGGTTTTTCAATTCAAGTTTAGGTTGACCAACAACAAGATTAGAAAGAGTAAATAGGAAGATTGTAATGCAATGCTTTTTCATAAGGAATTGAATTTGAATTAATGATGAAAGTGAAATCAAAACTTAATCAAAATCTGTCCTCCCCATTTAAATCAGTGGTCAGTACTTCACTCATATGGTTAAAGAACGGACGTATGCTTTTAAATGTTTTATTAACCTGTTCTAAGAAATTATCAGCAATAACTTCCTTATCGGTGAACGAGCGTTCAAACCAATATTGTTTGAAGCGCAACAGATCAATGGCTGGATGATCTTTTGCAAAACCGCGAGGAGCTGTTTTTACCTGATTACCGTCCATATCACCGAAAGTAGATTGTATTACTTTTGAATTGAGCATGCGTTTCCACTGCTTGTAATTAATATCAATGTCCTTACGGATGCGCAGCAAATCTTCTGCATTTGGATAAGTAAAACCACCACCTACTCTTGATTCACCAGGCTTTATCCAGAAATAATATCCACCACGAAGCAAAGGTTTGTGTCTTCTGAAATTACCTGCAAAGCGAGGATTATACGGAGTTTTATCTTTTGAGAAGCGCACATCGTTATAAATACGATAAAGACTTTCTTTTCCGGATGGAGTTTCGAGGCGATCGTGTTGATTCATCTTCACGATGAGCTGATCGAGAAATTGGATCACATTATCCTGCGATTTCAGATAACGTGATTTGTTTTCTGAGAACCATTTGCGATTATTATTTTTAGCAAGATCCTTTAGAAATACAAGAGTATACTTTTCAATTGGCAAAGCCATCGGAATTAATTTGTGATCACCGCATTTAGTTTTTTCCACAAATCATCTTGAAACAGATAAGGAACTTGCGAGGTATCGGGCACATCGCCTATGCGAACCACCACAATATTTTTGCTGGGAACAATGTTAATGATCTGACCATTTTTGCCCATGGCGGCAAACATATCATTGGGAGCGTTTGGTGAGAGATAGCCATTCAAACTGACTTGTGAACCGGGCACCATGTATGATGGTTTTCCATTGAGCCAGGTCAGGTATCCGTAAGCGGGATTAAATGTTTGTGAAGAAGTTGTCATCAGATTGACATAGGACTCAGGAATAATCTGAGTTTGATCCCACTTGCCTTTTTTCAAAAGAAGCAGGCCGAAGCGGGCCATGGATCTGGCTGTGCTATAAAACACATTGTTATCACCCGTCTTGATGTATTGTCCGTCCATACCGATTTTAGTAAGTAACTCGTCAGCTACGTAAGCATTCAACGTTTTGCCTGTTGCCGTTGAGATCACGCCATCCAAAAGTGTGTAAGGGGCATTGTGATAAGCCCATCGGGCACCAGGGTCAGTTTTAAAAGTAAGACAAGCGGGATCTGTACAATCTTTGTTTGCCACCTCATCATTTAAACCGGTGGTCATAGTAAGTTGATGGCGTACGAGGATTTTATTTTCTTGTGTTGAAGTCAGGCTAGTCCAGCCTGCCCCTAAGTAATCAGAAGTTTTCGCTTCGAGATTTATTTTTCCCTGCGACTGTGCAATGCCAACCGCAGCGGAGGTTAATGTCTTGCCAGCCGATGCCCAGTACCAGTTGCTGGTGGCAAAAAAATCAAGGTTGGTATTTACCAGTTGTTTTCCCATGTATTCCTCAATAACAATTTTTCCATCCTTCAATACAATTAGGGCACGGCTGTGAGTGGATGATAGGAAAGTTCTTAAGTCTTCCAATTTAGTTTCGTCCCAACCAATACTGCCTGGGGTCGATCTTTCCCAAACACTTCCTTCCTGTGGAAAGTAAGTGGTGATCGTGGTCGTGGTAGGGGCGGGTTCTTCGCTTGAGCAGGAGAGAAAAAGAAGCATGACGAAAAGAGAAATACGATGAGTCATAATCAAAGAATTTATCAAAAATAAGAAGGCTTTAGGTAATCATCAGAATTGTTTTGAAACTTCTGAGGCCCTTGCAAATATCAAAAAATGACTTTTTAGTGAGTAGAGACTCTCCATCGCGCATATCAATCTTTGAATGATGGTTTTCATGATAGTTGAGAGGAAACAGGGAACATAAAAAAAATAGCCTGGAATTATTTTTTCGTTTTACTTCTTGGCGAACCAGGTTGAATCAGTTTCGCAACCAGACCTGTCCACCCGGTTTGATGATTGGCCCCCAACCCTTTTCCGGTATCACCATCAAAATATTCATGAAACAAAAGATGTTCATTAAAATGAGGATCTGATTGTAACGTATGATTGTTACCATGAATCGGTCTATTGCCGGATGAGTCTTTCTTGAAAAGTTTCACCATACGCTGTGAAAGATCATGGGCAATTTCCTGCAGGGTGAGCAGATTGCCCGACCCGGTGGGATGTTCAATTTTAAAATCATCACCATAGTAATGGTAAAATCGTTGCAGTGATTCAATGATCAGATAGTTTACAGGGAACCACACAGGGCCGCGCCAGTTTGAGTTGCCACCAAATAAATTTGAATCACCTTCTCCCGCTTGATACCGCACGGAAAATTCGCTGCCATTGGCATAAAGGATATATGGATTTTCGAGGTGCGCTCGAGATAAAGCACGCACACCATACGGTGATAGAAACTCCTGCGTATCCAGCATGCGTTTTAATAATCGCTTCATGCGATGCCCGCGAAGCAGCGAAAGCAGGTGACGTTGATTTTTACCACGATCGCCCCAACGTGAAATCAGGTTGGCAAGATCAGGTCGGTTTTGCAAGAACCAATCTAGCCGCGCGGTGAACTCTGGCATCTGCTGGAAAATTTCTTCATCCAATACCTCAACAGCAAAGAGTGGGATGAGGCCAACCATGGATCGCACTTTTAATGTCAATCGCTCATTGTTGGGAAGATGCAATACATCATAGAAGAATTCATCTTCCTCATCCCAAAGATTAATGCCCTCGTTGCCCACATTGGCAATGGCCCCTGCGATGTAAAGAAAGTGTTCAAAGAATTTTGTGGCTAGACTTTGGTACGTTGGGTTTTCCTTGGCTAGCTCAAGAGAGATTCGCAACATATTTAACGTAAACATGGCCATCCAACTAGTGCCATCCGATTGTTCGATATAGCCCCCGGTAGGTAAGTGTGTGCTGCTTCGATCGAATACACCGATGTTATCCATACCCAGAAAGCCACCTTGAAAAATATTGTTACCGTTGTTATCTTTTTTATTCACCCACCAGGTGAAGTTCAATAATAACTTGTGGAATATCTCTTCGAGAAATTTGCGATCCTTTCCATCCTGCAGCTTGCCATCGATTTTATATACACGCCATGCTGCCCACGCGTGTACCGGTGGGTTAACATCGCTGAATGCCCACTCGTAGGCGGGCAATTGACCGTTGGGATGCATGTACCATTCTTTGGTGAGCAAGAGTAGTTGATGCTTGGCAAATTCAGGATCAATCAAGGCAAAGGGAATCGCATGAAAGGCAAGATCCCATGCGGCATACCACGGATACTCCCACTTATCGGGCATCGAAATAATATCTGCATTATGAAGATGATTCCATTCATGATTGCGCCCTTTCTTCCGTTCCTGTGATGGTGAAGGATGTGCAGGATCGCCTTTGAGCCATACATCTAAATCATAATGGTAGAATTGTTTGCTCCACAACATTCCGGCAAGTGCTTGCCGTTGAATCTGTCGCTCTTCTTCATCGGGAATAGTTTTCTGAAGATCAGCATAAAATTCATCAGCTTCCTGCTTGCGTTTTTCGAACAGCGCATTAAACTGCTGAAACGGTTTAGGAAGATAGTGTGGCGTTAAGCGTAAACGCATTACTTTCGATTGACCAGCACCAATCACCCAGTCAACGCGAAACGCAGCCTTGGTTCCCTTGTGAACTTTATTGATCGTGCCCGGATGATCAAATACTACATAATCGTTAATGCCATCTTTAGAACTTCCTTCTTTACTGTGTTGATAAAGACGAAGTGTGTTGGTTTCATTTTCACAGAAAACCGCTTCCGATTTTGTGTCACAATAGAAATAATAATTACCTAACTGTTGATGAGCCACCTTCATCACCCCTTTATCATCGAGATAAATCTCGGGCTTGTAAGTATCATTTCCCCAGGCCCACGTGTTACGAAACCAGATGGTAGGCAATACATCAATCGATGCAGGCTCTGCACCCCGATTGGTGACGGTGATCTGCATCAGAATGTCATCGACATCTCCTTTGGCATAGGCCACCTCCACATCAAAGTAACGGTTATCATGAAAGATACCGGTATCCATGAGTTCAAATTCCGAATCCTGTTTTCCTCGTTTACGACTCTCCTCGGCCAGCCATGCGTACGGATATTCATGATGAGGATACTTATAGAGCATACGCATATAGGAATGCGTTGGCGTTGAATCAAGATAGTAATAGAGTTCCTTTACGTCTTCGCCATGATTTCCTTCCGGATTTGTGAGACCAAAGAAGCGTTCTTTAAGTATGGGATCTTTTTTATTCCATAGCGCCAGGGAAACGCAGATGAGTTGTTGGTCATCGGATATGCCGGCAATGCCTTCTTCGCCCCAGCGATATGCCTTGCTGCGGGCCATGTCATGAGACACATAGTTCCAGGAGTCTCCGTTGGCACTATAATCCTCACGCACGGTGCCCCATTGTCTGTCCGTGAGATAAGGCCCCCATTGCCGCCAATTTTTTTGACGATCACGATCTTCGATCAAACGCTTTTTTTCTGCTGTCATTATTTTTGAAAATTAAGCAAAAAACCCGAGCGCCTCTCATTGAATTATTCTATACCTTGAACAGGAATGCAGGACGATAAAAAAATCGAGAAACTTTCTGATTTACTCAGTGCACGCGCCCCGGTTAAGTGGGTAAACCTAATCACTCTTTATAGAACAGTTGCATTTCCTGTGCTGCTGATTCTGGTATTCACCAACCGGTTTGATATTTTCAAATGGATGCTAATCGTGAGCTTTTTCACTGATGCCGTGGACGGATTTCTGGCGCGAAAATTCAAGGCGAATAGTGTGCTGGGAGCAAAACTGGATTCGATCGGGGATGATCTTACCATATTGGCCGGTGTGATTGGACTCGCTGTAGCTAAAACTGAATTTCTAAAAGAGCATTGGATAATTTTTGCGATCCCGCTGGTCTTATTTTTCATTCAGGTCATTGCGGCATTTATTCGATATAGAAAGATGAGTAGCTATCACACCTATCTGGCAAAAATTGCTGCGATACTTCAGGGATTTTTTATGTGTTCCATGTTTCTGTTCGAGAAGCCGGCCTATTGGTTATTTTACACAACGGCCCTTGTTACTACCATTGAGTTGATTGAGGAAATCATCATGGTGTTTGTATTACCAGAATGGAAAACAAACGTGCAGGGTTTGTATTGGGTGATGAAAGAAAATAAGCATGACAATTCCAGGAAGCATAACTGAATATAATCCTGCTATATGGGTAACAAAAAATTAGTATTGGTAACGGGTGCCAATAAAGGTATAGGCTTTGAAATAGTAAGACAATTAGCTGCCCGATCGTATTCCGTAATACTTACTTCGCGTGATGAAGCAAAAGGAATGAATGCCTTGGCTCAGCTTAAAAAACAAAATCTTTCTGTTGATTATGTTCAGATGGATATCAACAGCGAAGAGAGCATGCGGCAGGCATTCAATAAAGTAAACGCAAGCTTTGGCAAACTGGATGTGCTGATCAATAATGCAGCGATCTTATTGAAAGAGGATCAGTCACTATTAAAGAATGATGTATCAATCCTTAAGCAGACGATAGACTCAAACGCATATGCTCAACTTATGGTAACCAAAATATTCACTCCCATAATTTCAACGGGTGGAAGAATCATTATGACCAGCAGTGATGGCGGAAGCATGAGCAATTCCGTTGGCGGATGGTCACCTGCCTACTGCGTTTCAAAATCCTTTTTGAATGCGATCACCCGGCACCTTGCTTATGAATTGAGTGGTCGGAATATTTCAGTCAACGCATTTGATCCCGGCTGGGTAAAGACCGACATGGGAGGGCGATCAGCTCCTGGAAGTGTTGAGGAGGGTGCGGATACGGCTGTGTGGTTGACTACTGCCGATCGAATCGGTACAGGGAAATTTTTTCGTTCCCGTAAGGAGATTGAGTGGTAAAATCCTGACTGTCAAACCACCTAAATACTGCTTTCTTAGCCTCGAAATGGGCTTATACTCACTTTTCAGTGAGAGCGGGAACAAACGCCATCAAATAGTTGTATATACAACAGTTGTATCTATATTTGTTACCCAAAAGAATTAAAATTCAAAAGAATATGAACACCGTTTTGCACAAAGCAGCTACCCGGGGCCACGCTAATCATGGTTGGCTTGATACCAGTCACACGTTCAGTTTTGCTCATTACCACAATCCCAACCGCATGCATTTTGGCGTGCTACGCGTACTCAATGATGATTTTGTGGATGGGGGAAAAGGGTTTGGAACACACCCTCACGACAATATGGAAATCATTTCAATCCCCTTGTTGGGAGATCTTGAACATAAAGACAGCATGGGCAACGTGGCCGTGATCAAACAAAATGATGTGCAAATCATGAGTGCCGGCACCGGCATTTATCATAGTGAATACAACAAGAATAAAGATCAGAAAGTGAACTTCCTTCAGATCTGGGTTTTCCCTAAAGAGGAAAATATCACGCCACGCTATGATCAGATTACATTCAAGCCAGAGGATCGTGTAAATAAATTACAACAGATTGTAAGTCCCTCAAAAACCGATGAAGGTGTCTGGATCAATCAGGACGCCTGGTTTCACTTAGGTAATCTGAAAAAAGGATTTTCAACAGACTACACCATAAAACAAAAAGGCAATGGCGTATATGTCTTCGTGATTGAAGGCGATGTTACCATCAACACACAAGCATTAAATAAACGTGATGGTTTTGGGCTATGGGATGTTGAAAAATTTTCCATCGTGGCGGATGATGATGCCGAAGTTTTATTGATGGAAGTTCCAATGAATTAATTGTTGATCGTTCTTGGTATTCGTTGTTCGAACCCAGGATAATGATGAACATACATCCAACAATTAAAATGAAAAACAGAACCGTATCTCGCTTACTCTACTCCCACCAGGTTGATATGGGTGGCATACCTATCCGGCAACCATTGCCAACTCAACAGGTCGATCAGATAGATCCATTTCTTTTGTTGCATCACGTCAACGTGAAAGCACCATCGCACATCAAGCCTGATCATGCAGGCATCGGTCCGCATCCGCATCGTGGATTTTCTCCGGTTACGTTTATTTTTAAAGGGGGTGTTCATCATCGCGACAGCCGTGGTAACGACAGTACCATATATGCAGGAGGTGCACAGTGGATGAATGCAGGAATGGGTATTCTTCACAGCGAACGCCCACCGCATGATATTCACGAAATCGGTGGCCGCCAGGAAATCATTCAACTGTGGATCAACACTCCGGCAAAAAACAAAATGGATCAGCCCGCTTATTATCCGCTTAGCGCGGAAGAAGCACCGGCACTTGTTAGTGAAGATGGAAACGTGAATGGAAAAGTATTTTCAGGCGAAGTCTTTGGATTGAAAGGTCCGATACCGTCACAAACTGTTGTCAATGCGGCCACGCTCACTTTTAAAAAAGGAGGAAAAATTTCTATTGCCCTTCCGCCTGATCACAATGCACTGATTTATTTACTGGATGGTAAACTGAGGGTTGATGGATTTGGCATGGTGGAAGAACTTCACATAGTACATTTTAAAAATGATGGCGATGGAATTACCCTGGAAGGATTGGAAGACACACGCATCTTATTATTAAGTGGCTTGCCATTGAATGAGCCCGTGGTTTCGCACGGACCGTTTGTGATGAACACACAACCCCAGATCATGGAAGCCATGCGAGATTATCAGATGGGAAAAATGGGAATTTTAATCGAAGAATAAATTCAATAGTAAATACGACTAACAACCAATAACCTACCCCTAACAACTATTCTTATGTCAACACAAAGTCAACTTACTTTTTTAAAAGCTCTGAAAGGAGGCACTATTGCAGGATTAATTGGCGCAGGTCTAAATAATATCTGGAGCTTAATCGCCAACGCATTGGGAGCCACCATTCCAAAAGGATTTGCATTGGCAGTAACCATGTCATCCATTTTTCCTTTGCTGATCGGAGCCATCTTATTCTTTGTCTTTGTTCGCTTTGCACCCAAAGGCAAAATGGTTTGGATTGCCCTTGCAGTGGCATTTACGCTATTCAGTTTTTATCCAGTTTATAGCACACCAAAATTACCCGATGGCACTGTGCTGGACGATACATTTCCATTATTGGCAGGTCCCATGCATTTAATTTCAGGGATTTTAGCCGTTTGGGGAATTCCTCGCTGGAGTATGTGAACTGTTTGGGCCTTTTCGTGTTTCATATTTCAATCGACACAACTATTATCATGGAAATCCTCGTTGCACCTATGCAAAAATCAAATCAGTTTGAATTTCCGTTAACGGATCTTATTGAACAAAGAAGAAGCCGTAGGGCTTATTCATCACAACCTATAGAGCCTGAAAAAATAGAATCACTTTTCGAGGCAGCACGGTGGGCGCCATCCAGTATGAATGAGCAACCCTGGGCTTATATCTATGCTACACAAGATCAACCCGAGTTGTGGAATACGTTGGTAGATGCCCTGAATGAAAGCAACCGGGTGTGGGCTAAAGAAGCCCCGCTGCTAGTTTTGAGCATGGCACGCAAAACACATATCCTTAATGGTGCTGTGAATGTTGCAGCAAAATATGATGTTGGTGCTGCCAACGCATTTCTCTCGATGCAAGCCACGCAATTCGGATTGAATGTGCATCAAATGGGTGGCTACGATCGCAAGAAAGTAATTGAAAGTCTTAACATACCTGAAACGCATGAGCCCATCGTCATCATGGCCATTGGTTATTTAGGGGATGCAGAAAATTTACCTGCAAATTTAAAGCAAAGAGAAGTAGCCCCACGCGAACGCTACACGCAAGAATTTTTTGTCATGAACAAACCATTTTAAAAAATGGTCACAGCAATAATTGGTCAGGATCATTTCCGTACTGAACTTATCACGTCAGGAAAAACCGTCATTGCGGATGAACCCGAAGAACTGGGAGGAACTAATGCAGGTCCTGCACCAGGCGAGTTCCTCATGATTTCACTCGCATCATGCACCGCCATTACACTTCGCATGTATGCGGATCGCAAGCAATGGAATGTGAGTAAAATCAAAGTAGAAGTTGCTTCTGAAAAAATGGACAACAAAACATTTTTCAAAAGAGAAATTTTGATCGAAGGAGATATCAAGGAGGATCAGCGCCAGCGGCTTTTACAAATTGCCAATTCCTGCCCAGTTCACAGGGTCCTGACTAATCCGATTGAGATCAGTACCATATTGATTTAAAATTTTAAGTTTCCAGATCATTTGGAATTTGGAACTTGAACTTTGAAATTTCGATCTATGAAGTGCCGATCAGCAAACAGACTCAACACCATTAGTATTGCTACGTGCATTCCATGACACCACTTAAAACAATCATGAACACATGAAAGACATCACTAAGAAATATTCTAACGGAGACGTGACTGTTGTGTGGAAGCCCAACAGGTGTATCCATTCCACCATTTGTTTTAAAGGTTTAGGTAAAGTATTCGATCCTCAAAAGAGACCATGGATTGCTCCTGAAGGAGGAACCACTCAGCAGATCATTGATCAGGTTAAAAAATGCCCATCGGGCGCGCTGAATTATTACATGAACAGTGAAGCCATTGCGGATAAAGTAACGATAGATGCAGAAACTATTGTGGAGGCCATGCCAAATGGCCCTCTGCTGGTGTATGGAAATGTTACGGTAAAAGATTCGAACGGAAATATGACCAAGAAAAATAGCGTTACGGCTTTCTGCCGATGCGGGGGTTCATCCAACAAGCCATTCTGCGATGGAACACATAAAAAAATTGACTTTCAGGGATAGTAATTTTAAAATCATTCCTTTTCTTAATTTTGAGTCACTAAAAAATGACGTTATGAAAAATCTTTCAATCTTAGTTTTTGCATGTATAGTATTGGTCGGCTGTCAGACGAAAAAAGAGTCAGCAACCGCGTTTAATATCTACGGGGAAGCAATTGCCACAGAAGGAGCACTTTCATTGGTAAGTTTGAATGATCAGGTAGAAGGAAAAGATTCCGTGGCGCTCACTTTGAAAGGCACGATTGAGCAAACATGTGCAAAGAAAGGATGCTGGATGACAGTAAAGGATGAAAATGGGGTAGCTACTCGTATTACTTTTAAGGACTACGGTTTTTTTGTTCCTACTTCCGGAGCGGAAGGAAAGGAAGTGGTGATTTCTGGTGTTGCAAAACGCAAGGTTACCGATGTAGCCACACTTCGCCATTTTGCTGAAGATGCAGGAAAGACTCAGGCCGAAATTGATGCCATCACCGAACCCAAACAGGAAATAGAATTTGTGGCGAGCGGTGTGGTGATCTACGAGAAAGAATCCAACAAATAGATATCATCTTAAGCGATCTTTATCAATATTTAATCCTGAGTGAGATGAATAATTTCCATCTCAAACTCAGGATATTTTTTTATTAAATCTTTGCGATGGGCCATTTCAAAATCACGAAAATCGAACCCCGGGGCAACAGTGCAGCCGCAAAGGGCAAAACTATGGTGCTTTTCTACGTGAGCACCAAACCAGCAGTTGGCTGGTATCACGATTTGTAACGATTCTCCTTTTTCAATATCCGGTCCGAGTTTATAAACCTTCAATTGATTTTGTTGCAAAACAGAAATCAACAACGTGCTTCCCTGGTAAAAGTGCCACACCTCATCAGATTTGATCCGATGAAAAACCGAACGGTCTTCAGATCGCAGCATGAAATAGATCGCGGTAGAGAAATGCCTGTCTCCTTCAAAGCGATCAGGTAACGCAGTGGAAGGAATCATTTCTGGTGAGCGATAGGTTTCTTTGTAATAGCCGCCTTCCGGATGAGGAAGCAACTCCAGGTGATTTTTCCAATATTCAACATCGTGCATAGCCATCATTTAACAATGATTTTATACCAAAGAAATAAAATTCGTAGGTGATTTAGTTAAAAATAAATGATCTTGCCGTCAAAAAGTAAGGAGTCTTAGCTCAGCTGGTTTAGAGCACTACCTCGACAAGGTAGGGGTCGTGGGTTCGAGTCCCACAGATTCCACATTACGTTTGATCATGAAGAGAATCATTTTTTTACCAACTTTTCTACTCCTGTGTATCCTTACCAACGCCCAACAAAATTCTGTTCCCTATGTAGTGCTCGTTTCTTTCGATGGCTTTCGCTATGATTATGTAAAGAGCTTTAATCCGCCAAATTTTAAAAACTTCATTGCAAGAGGTTCGCAGGCGGAGGCTTTAATACCATCGTTTCCCAGCAAAACATTCCCTAATCATTATACATTGGTTACCGGTTTTAATCCGGGCAATCACGGCTTGGTCGATAATACATTTTATGATCGCGATCGTGATGTACTATATGGCATGCGAAAGCAAGAGCTTGTGGTTGATCCTTATTACTACGGTGGTGTGCCCTTATGGGAACTGGCCAAACAAAATGGCATGAAGTCAGCGTCCTACTTTTGGGTTGGATCAGAAATGAGTGAAGAAGCACGCAGACCTGATTATTATTTTTCTTTTGATGATTCCATCAATCCCAATTTTAAAGTGGATCAGGTAATCAATTGGTTAAAGCTTCCTGAAAGCGAGCGACCTCACACCATCACACTATATTTTTCTTCTCCCGATCATGAGGGGCATGACTTCGGACCCAATGCGGAACAAACAAAACAAGCCGTATTAAAGGCAGATAGCTTACTCGGTAGATTAATGACTGGCATTGAATTGACCAAACTTCCCGTGAATGTGATATTGGTTTCCGATCATGGCATGTATGAACTTACTGTACAAGAGGAGACGTATATTTTTATTGATGAATTGATTGATCGGAAAAACACTTCGGTAAAACTGGCCAATGGAGGCACCCAAACACATTTGTATTTTACAGATTCGCATAAGCGCGATTCGGTATATGCTGTTTTAAAAAAACAAGAAGGCAAATTTACTGTGATGAAGAAAGAAGAATTTCCTTCCCGATGGAACTATAAGCATGATCGCGTAGGTGATTTATTAATAGAAGCAAAACCCGGTTATTACATCCGTGAAGGATCACGAGAGCGATTTATGAAGTCTGCAAAGATAGGGAGTAAAACAGGTGTGCACGGTTATGACCCTGCTGCGACCACTGATGTTCGGGGAATATTTTATGCGCAGGGCCCCAATATCAAATCAGGGATTACAGTAAAACCCTTCCAAAATATTCATGTCTATCCGCTCGTAGCAAAAATTTTAGGATTACCGTTACCATCAATTGACGGTAAATCTGAGGTGCTTGATAAGCTTTACAGAAAATAATAATTGTTAATACAGGTTTAGTTGTCAATTGCTCTTGTCAATTGGTTTCGAAGTCATTGCCAGAAACACTCCATTGGTCCACCCAAATCCATCCTGATTAGGATATTCTCCACCACTGGCTTCTCCATCTTTATTCCATACATCATATTTTTCTGTCATCTTACCTGTCTTGGCATACACTTTAAGATTGGAATTTGTCCAGCTGGTTTTAATCTGATTGGCAGTGGCAACTAATCCATAGTTTAACAATCCTTTAAAAGCAATCCACTGCAACGGTGCCCAGCCATTAGGAGCATCCCATTGTTGTCCACTATGTTCCAGCGTGGTGGTGAGTCCACCGGTTTTTAAAAACTGATCGAGGAGAATATGCTCCACCTGGAGCGCTTGTTCTTTCGAAGCAACGTTGAAGAATAATGGAAATGCAGCAGCCACTGTGTAATGTTCTTTTTGCTTTTTGGCGATGAAGTCGTAATCAAAGAAGAATCCTTTTGATTCATTCCAACAATATTTTAGGATAGCACTTTTTCTTTTTTCGGAGAGATTTAAATATTCATTCGATTTTGTACTGTTCCCATTTTGCTGATATGCCTCAGCCAAAACCTGTTCGAGATGCAACAACAAACAATTTAAATCGATGGGAATGATTTCTGTGGTGTGAATGGTGGCGAACGAGTTTACATCTTTGAACCATCGGCTACTAAAATCCCAACCTGATTCCGCGGCAGCGCGCAAGTGCCGATAAAGATCTTTCGGATTTTGTGATGATTGATGACCTAGCTCAACATCTTCCTTATAAGCTTCAGGGCGAGGCGTATCGTTTTCATCCCAATAACGATTGAGAATGGAACCGTCCGGCATTTTTACTATACGGTGTAGTGCAGGGAGTTGATCGGAAAGAGTATCGGTACCGCGCATCCAGAATAAATATTCTTTTTCTAGTTGAGGCAAGTAATGCGTAAGTGCATTTTTCTTATGTTCACTCAGCAACTTTACCATCAACGAAAAGAAAGGAGGCTGAGATCTTCCGATGAAGTAGGTTCTGTTGCCGTTGGGTATGTAGCCAATGGTATCAATCAGATAAGAAAAGTTATCGATCATGTGTTCGATCATATCCGTGCGACCACTCACTTGCAATCCAAGCATCGTAAAATAACTATCCCAATAATAAATCTCGCGAAAACGCCCACCCGGCACAATGTAGGGATGAGGAAGTGCAATCCATGAACCGCCTTCTTGATCTGGATTTCGGGTAAGCACATTCCATAGTGCTTCCACATGTTGTTTGGCTGATTTGCTGGAATCACTTTGATAATCGCTAGAGTACGCTTTGGGTAAGGAGAAATTTTTGTCAACGAATATTTTCAGGTCAAAATCAGGTAAGGCCCTTTCTTTTTCATAATCCTGAAGAATTTCTTCCGTTGATTTTTTCGGAATGGAATCGGGAAATGTTTTTCCATCACCGAGAATATTTTGAAGTTGAACTTGTTCAAAGAGTTTTCCGAGTTCGTATATATTCATTTTATCTACCATCTTTTTCACCACTCAAAACCTGGAAAAACAAAATAGAAAATACTCCACCATCCATCTTCATTCGAGAGATATAATTTAAAGGGGCCTTCAACGTGTATAGTTTCCCCCGTTGCCAGCACGGCATCATACTTTACAGCACCTTCTGCATGACCTATACCTGTTTGAGCTTCATCATTCCATTGAAACTTAACTTCGTGCATCGCCACCTTAGAATTGGTGAACGAAGTATAACAATCAAAAAGATGTTGGATTTTTACCAGTGCTTCGTCACGTGACAGGGTCCGGCCATCGGCCAGCACGAACACTGAACTTAATTCGAGACTATATTCATTAAACTCTTTCCTGAACCAGTCTCGTAAAAAATCCTTTGCTCTATTCTCGATGTCCATTTCATGATCAGGATGGAATTCTTCATAGATAAAGTTGCAAGTCATGCCAGGGAAGCCATTATTGTCCATTTCATGATCAAACAATTCCTCTATGATGAATTTATACTTAAATCGATTATCCCGGGGCCGGATAAAATCTACAGCTATTGATTTTTTATCCATCAGATCAATAAGACGATCATATTCTATTTTCAGACTTTCTTCATCCTGATCCGCTGTCTTTGGAAAATCAGGTTTACCTAAATAGTCAATTACTTTTATAGGTGTATACGCACCTTGATTTTGTTCAAAAGCATACACATTTTTCAGAAATTCGTTTTCTATCTCAGGTGGCAGATCTTCGCCTTCCTCCAATGAAGCGCCAAATTGCGCCTGTAATTTCAGTTTCAGTAATTCATTTTCCATTCGAAGATTTTCGATGGGATCATCACTGAATTTTTCATCGCTGGCCTCGTTTTTTTCTGACATAGATTATTTTTTTAAAAGTTTGCAACATGTTATCAATGCCCACCACCAGAACTAAACTCAATTTTCGCTTCCGATTTTTTCTGTATGCTGTTAAAAAAGAACAAACACACGATCAAAATACCAATGGGCACAAGTGAAAAATAAAAAGCAGTTTGGCCGCCAAAAGATTCAAAGATATTTCCGGTGATGATCGAACCTGTTGTTCCGCCTAATGCGGAGAAAATCACAATCAATCCAGACATGGGACCGTGCTGTCGCGCAGGAAGTGTACTTAAAATAACAGAGTTGATAGCAGGATAAATCGGTGCAATAAACAAACCGATCAAAGGAAACACAAAGGCTCCCAACGGTGCATTGCCCCAACCCGTCACTTCATGGCCTGCTGTCGTTTTCGCAAGGGGAATGGCCACCAACACTAATGCAGCAGCAGCCAGCAAACAAATGATCAACACACGGAACCAATGTATTTTGCGCAAAGCAAAACCAGCAGAGAATCTTCCGAGTGCAGTTGACGCTGCGAGTATACTTGCCATTTGAATGCTTAGTGTAGTGGGTAGATTAAGAACCTTACTATTAAATGTAGGCAACCAACTCATAATACTTTGCTCGATGAGCACATAGGTGAAGGCACTCATGATAAACACCAACACCAATGGTTTGATGGCCAACTTGATCATATCCGTAAAATCTTCAAGAAATGGTTTTGAGGTTTCACTCTTTACAGCAGATTCATCCAGCGATGTGCTTAATAAAAGAAGGAAAGCAACTAATGCAATTCCTGCCAGGAGATAATAGACATTCAACCATGTAGTTGAGGTTGGATTTTGATCATCTACAAATGCACTAAAAACAAAGTAGCCCGTGAGAATTCCAATCATAAAAAATGATTCGATGAAATTCATGAAACTAGCGTGCTCTTTTTTGTTTTCCGTGACAATGCCAATCGTGGCATATACCGAAACTTTAATCAAGGCAAATGAGGCTCCTACTACGGCAAATAAAACTTTCGTCATGGCAAAGCCAGGTAGGGAAGGCATCGCAAAGCAAGCGAGAATTACGAACGCTAATGCGATAAGCATGGAGTTTTTGTAACCAATACGCGATATATAGGAAGCCACTAAAAAAGAAACGATGGCTATGCTCAGATCTTTGAACGCCTCCAGCACGCTGGCTGAAGATTCGGATACACTATAGTTAGCTTGCACTTGCAGGATTACGGTACCAACGCTGTTGAGTAGAATGGCAAAGACAAAATAATTTAAAAAGAGAGAAAGTTTGATTTTCCAGTTTGACATGCTTCGGGGGTTACCAAACAAATCTAATTACTTTCATTTAATAACCATCTCGTATTGGTTGTTTAGAATCAATGATTATTTCAATGATAAGAAGACTTTAACCTCAAGTGAGTAGACCGAACACATCGATCATCCCCCAAAAATATTTTTTCTCACACCGCGCACACCGGGTTGGGCAACATATATGCTGCCGCTGTCGGGATACTTTGCTATTAACTCAGGACTAAGCCTTTCGCGTGCGGTGGTGATAAATAGCTGTTCGTAATTAGGTCCGCCAAAAGCACAACTGGAAACTTGTGGAACAGGCACTTCAATTTTATCCAGCAGCTTTCCCGTATCCGGGTTCCATCGGTAAACGCCAAAGCCATCCCAATGGGCAATCCACAACATTCCTTCTTCATCGATACTCATGCCGTCAGGCGATCCCATCTCTGGAGGAATAGTCACCGCAGTTCTTTCAAAAACTATTGCTCCAGTTTTTTTGTCGAATGAATAAGCTTGTACTTTTCTTGAAGGACTATCGATATGGAACATCGTGCGATCATCTAATGACCAAACCAATCCATTAGGGATGGTGAGTCCTCCAATTTTTTTTGTTAACGACAAGTCGTTGCTGAGGCAATACAACGCACCGGCACCTTCTTTGAATTGAACATTCATTGTACCTATCCATAATCTGCCGGCACTATCAATGGCGCCATCATTGGTACGCAGTTCAGTGTTGTCCGTTTCAAAATTCACCAACCAGTGAAGATTTTCAGTTTGTAAATTAAATCGTGCGATCCCACCTTTAAAGGCGATCACCAATTTACCATGCGTATCAAGGGCTATAAAACTTGGTCGATGTTGAAATGGCCAGCTATTTACTTTCTTACTTTGAGTCGCATACTCATATAATCGTTTTCCTTCTATATCAACCCAAAAGAAACTTTGCCTGGCTTCGTGCCAGAACGCACCTTCACCTAAAATACAATTGCACGGATATAGCAAAGAAGCTGTCATGAATCGTTAGTTTTATAAATCTGCTTCCTCAACCTGGAAGTCTTTGAAAGATAAAATATTTTTTTTACCGATCATCTCATCTGCTTTTGAATTTTGTATTCTGATTGCTGAATTTGAATAAAATGAAATGACGTTATGTAAAGTTTACTTTAAGACAAAGACAAATAACAGATGAAACCAATCGTACAAATATCACTCGACCTTACCAATATTGACGAAGCTCTTGAGACCGCTGCTCTTGCCATGCGCGCAGGGGTTGATTGGCTGGAGGCTGGAACACCGCTCATCCTTGCCGAAGGATTACATGGTGTTAGAAAATTGCGCGAAGCATTTCCGAATGTACCTATCGTAGCTGATCTTAAAACGATGGATGGCGGCTACCTCGAAGCCGAGATGATGGCGAAAGCAGGCGCCACTCATGTGGTGGTGATGGCTCGTGCACATGAAGAGACGATCAAATGTGTCGTTAAAGCAGGTCGCGACTATGGCATAAAAGTGATGGGCGATAACTTAGGTTGCCCGGATATGGTGGAGGCAGCAAGATGGTTGGAAAGGTTGGGATGTGATTATGTTGTTCACCACATAGGTTACGATGAAAGGCGCGGTATTGCAGCGCAGGGAAAGCGGATGCCTAGTCCATTGGATCAACTTCGTGAAGTGGTGCAAGCGGTGAAGATTCCCGTGCAAGCCGTTGGTGGACTTAGCTTAGAACAAGCAATCCGTTGTCCGGAGTATGGCGCTCCACTCGTAGTGTTGGGCGCACCGCTTACCATTGATGCCGATGCGTTCAAGACGGCAGATGGTAACTTAGAAGAATCCTTGCGCATGATTTGCGAAAAGATTCATGCCTATAAATTTTGAAGAACTATACTTAATTCTACTTTGTTAAGTTACCCCTGATCTTAAAAGTAGTCATTATCAGGATAATGCCGAAGGATATCATTTGCCCGATGGTGATGCCTGACGACCATCTTATCTATCTCTTTTTCTATATGCACGCCACCTTCTTTTAACGAGGCGATCAGTTGAAGGCGCACATCGCGTACGCTCAGAAGCGGTATGTTTTCCTGGTGGAGTATCTTTTGTTTATTCACAAACAGCAGGGCAAGCATGACCAGTGCCTGATGGTGATTCCACGCAATGTATTTTCTGATCTGATAATCGGACATGCCCAATTCTCCCTTCTGATCTTCAAAAGCACGTTCTATCCAAAAGCGTTGTGCCTGCATGCAGGCAAACTGTTGTATCGTTTTGCTTTTAACAGTAAAATTGCTCAACGAGTATTTGATTTCATCTTTACCTTCGATTGACTTTCGGATAATGAGTGTTCTTTCCCTTGCTTTATTTTCTTCATTGTTCCATACCCACACCGGCACAGTATGAACATTGGCCGTGAGCCAGCCTTTCGTGCCTTTCCGTATGTTTACTTTTTGAAAATCAGGATTACGAAGTGTTTTGATATAGGCCTGAACCTGAATGGGCGTTGTGTCTGTGACAGGCCTGATCTGTTTTCTGCCTCGTTTATTTTCTTCTGCCGGAATATAAATTTCAGGCATGGTCAGGTACACCATCTGATCTTTATGCACATCCACTACAAAATTTTCGCCCATCTCTTCGATGGCTTTTCCAAACCCATAACTATTTCCATACAAGCCATCGGCATTCACCCATCCAAATTCAATTCCTGATTTCCTGGCCTCTGCAATCAGCTCCATGGCCAGTTCAATCTTTGTCTTTTTTACAATAGCATCTTTAGGGATACCAGCTTTGGCGCAACGCTCAGCATCATTGATCCATTCATCAGGTAAAAACAATTTACCCTTGATGATCCCCACCTTATTGCCACGGCTCAAGGCGGCATACACACCCGTCTGGCAATTGTCAAGCTTACCCTTGTTGCCGTTGTATTGATGCGAAACACCAACAGAATGTTTGCCTGCTTTACCGTTCGAACTTTCATCAATACTGAGTGCCTGGCCGGGCTTATCGCCCAGAAGGTTGTTGGTATCAACTCCCACCTTGCTCATGAGTTCTTCTGATGACCAGGGCGAGTCACTGATAAATTGTTGCTGGCTTTGGTAATTTGAATCCGTATGCTCCACCATCCTCTCAATATTTCTTTTGTTCCGTTCGCTTTGAAACAAGCCTTGCAGGTAGTGAAGTGCTCTGGGTAAAAGGTTATGCGTCTTTAACTTGAAAACCTCCTGATAATCATCAAGAAACAAGTGGGTACTGTCCGCAAGAACAGCACGTTGTTCTTCATAGATTTTGATTTTGTTGAAAAAATTTAAGCCGTTCTTTATAAAACTTTCCGTGGTTGAAAAATTTTACGGCTTATCTTCGTGCAAGATATACAATTAGGCTAACTACCTGAAAGTAAATCGGTTTAACTTAACAAAGTAGAATTAATTACCGGCAATGAATTGCACCTAATACATTATTCCTTGGTTATGTTTATAATCCTGAAGGGCAATGTCATTAAGTTAAGGAAGCATTAACGAACGTGTTTAAAGTTAGTAAAGGGTTAAACCGCTTTTTGAAGTTT